>JALWRO010000152.1:0-8849 GCA_027080605.1 Campylobacterales bacterium | reverse complement strand
TTCAAGCATCGTTCTGGCATTTTCCGCCTGCTCTTCGAGATCGTCAAGATCCCCGAACATCCCGTTCATCTTACTTCTTTTTTTGAGTCGTTTTCTTTTATCATTGAGAATACGAAGACGTCGTTTCCAGAAGTCCAGAACTGTCTGCGACTGTTCAACCATCAAATCAGCCTGGGATTTGAGTATATCGAACTCCGCAGACTCCATCTCATAGAGATCCTGCTCACGTTTTACTTTTTGACCAAGTCGGACATAAACATGTTTTACATAACCCATAAACCGGCTTCCGATCATCTTTTGACCGTTTGAAATGACGGTTCCGGGCAGTATCAGTTCGGTCGCCTGTGCCAGTGAAGCGCATAACAGCGCTGCTAAAATAACTTTTTTTCTGTTGATCATCTCTTCTGACTTACCAGTTTCTCAGACGCGTATGGCAGGCCATACAGCTTTCAGTAATTTTGGTAAAATCCTGCAATGCCCGTTTTGCCTCTCCGTCTTTGAAACTTGCGATCATATGGGATACTTTTTTCCGTATTTTTCGTTTGATAGAGTTTGTCATCTTGACTTTGTTGTTCAAAAAACGTGTCATGACATCTTTCTCTTCTACCTCTTCAAGGGGAGGTTCAACACGTTCGATGGTATCAGCGAGTGTAACACCTCCCTCTTTGATCATATCGAAGTTGTTGTAGAAAAAACCGCCTTGAATCGTTTCCATAGCTTTAGCCATTTTCTGCATATCCTGTATCCTGTCTGCCTGTGTATAGGTGGTAAAATCAGCAAACAACAGCGTACTTGTCAACGTAAGTGCGAGACCGAGTTTTTTCATAAAAAATCCTTATATAATGTTTGATAAATATATTTTATCCAAAAAAGGTTAATAAATCAACTTTACTTATAACCTATGATATATGCAAAAATTTTCAAAATATAAGTAGAAATGATAGATTAAGTTAACTATCAGCTAAGTAGTGGTAGAATTTCATATAAATAAAATTTATACCTGGAGGTTATTTATGAGAAAAATAGTTTTAGCAAGTGCATTAACAATTGCAATGGTGGCGCCACTGTCGGCAGATTTCAGTTTTCAAGATATGTTTACGGATATGAAAGATGCTGTGACATCCATGAGCCATGATGCAAAGGATAGTGTCAAAGCTATGAAAGACGGTGCTGTAGAGACCAGTAAAAGTGCTGAGAGAACAGTAACCAATGTGAGCCATGATGCAAAAGATACCGGCGTTAAAATGTCCGATGACCTGAAAACAAGTGAAGTTGAGACAGTAAGAAGCTCTGAAAAGAGTGTTACCAGTGTCAGTAAAGATGTAAGAGATTCTGCGGTAGAAATGGCGGAAGATACAAAAGATTCCGTAACCAATGTCTCTACAGATTTGAAAGACAGTTCTACAATAGCATCTAAAGATTTAAAAGACAGCGTTGTTGACGTATCTCATGACACAAGAGATTCTATTAAAACAGTTTCCAATGATTCAAGAGATTCCGTAAAAACAGTTTCTAACGACACAACTGACTCTGTCAAGACAATTTCCAACGATTCGAGAGACTCTGTAAAAACTGTATCAAACGATACAAGAGATTCTGTCAAAACAGTTTCTGATGATACAACAGATTCAGTAAAAACTGTATCAAACGACACCAGAGATTCCGTTAAAACAGTTTCTAACGATTTGGATGATTCAACAAAAACAATTTCAAATGATACCAGTGATTCTGTGAAAACAATTTCTAACGATACCAGTGATTCTGTCAAAACAATCTCTAACGATCTCGATGATACGTCTAAGACAGTATCGAATGATACAAGAGACTCCGTAAAAACTGTATCTGACAATGCAAATGACTCAACCAAAACGATTTCACACGACACCAGTGATGCTGTGAAAGAGGTTTCCAACGATCTGGATGATACAACTAAAACAGTCTCCAATGATTCAAGAGATTCTGTCAAAAATGTATCAGACAATGCAAATGACTCAACTAAAACAATTTCACACGATACCAGTGACGCTGTGAAAGATGTTACAGACGATGATGATAATAAAAAATAATCATTAATCTACTATAATAGTTACAAAAAAGCCGCTGTTATTCATTTAACAGTGGCTTTTTCTGTTTATAGACTTTTGATGATAATAATAATTTCTTATAAAAGATTATTGTTATGATCAGAAGTCTAATCAAAAAGGAGGCGTATTCGTGTCAAAAAAAATCTTTCAGTTTGTCGTACTCTTTGCGACTATATTTATGCTCCCCGCTACCGGTGCTTTTGCAAAAGCCGATTCCCCGCAGAAGGCAACATCCCATCATCTCGCTCGTTTGTACCATCTTAAAGGTAAGGATGTAGAAAAGAAATTCAATGATTTTGTCACTGTAAAAATGAAAGAGATCGGTTATAACCTGACAGATCCGCACAGACGGGTGAATGATGTCTATAAAAAGCTTTACGGATCGACAGATCTCGATATCCTGAGTTTTCTGCCTGTCGTTAATGACGGAGTGGTGAAGCCTCTTTTCAATATCGATCCGCGTCTGGCTGGCTTTAATCCGTTTAATATGCTGATATATAAAAAACTTGATGAAGAAAACTATCACGTCGGACATATGACACCCGAAGCGATTCTGGATATTATCGGCATTGAAGACCCGACAGTCCGGGAAGAATATACGAAGTCATTTGAGAAACTGGACAAAATGCTCGACGATGCGTTTGGTAAAGAGAATATGTACTATCTGGATTACAGCAAACTTCCGAAAAAACGTATGATGAATTTTGAACTGAAGTTTGACAGACCGGAATTTATCGATGATTTTGTAGATGAGTTTGAGGAAAATTTTGAAGATATATTTGCGCAGCACAGTTATGTAATTGCCGGTTTCCATAATTTTATCGATGAAGAAGAGGAGACAGTTCTTAACGGAAACTATGATGCTTTCTGGACTTACTCACTGTGTCACATGAAATACTCCAGTACGGTTTTTGACGGGAAAGGTGCGCGTCCCGATGCAGGTGTTTTTGCACCATGTACGATGTATATGTTTATTCCCAAAGGATCGGATAAGCTGATTATCGGCATGCCCAGACTCGCAAATGTCAAAGTTGCATTGGATATCAAAGACAAAGTCCGTACTGATTTTATGGATAAACTTGATCATGAAATCCCGCAGATACTGGAAGGAATGGGTGCGAAAGAGACACAAAACGTCAATCCTCTGGCAGTGACGCAGACTGCAGGCGGGCAAAAAGCTGTTTCAGGTGCCAAAGCATCTGCGGCAGTTGCCAAAGAGATTGCTGTCACCGATAAAAAACTCGCCACAATGTTCCTGTTTAAAGGCAATATAGAAGAAAAATATAATACGTTTGTCGAAAAGACCATTAACAAAATCGGTTTTAAACTGACAGATCCGCACAAACGTGTAAATGATGTATATAAAAAGAAGTATGGCAGTACCAACCTCGATGTGCTCAGCTTCATGTCGATTGCCAACGAAAAAGCCGTTAAACCGCTGTTTGCAATCGATCCGCGTCTTGCAGGGTTCAATCCGTTTAATTTTCTGATTTTCAAAAAACTCGATGAAGATACGACTCATGTAGGTCACCTGACTGCCAATGCCATCCTGGATATGCTGAGTATTACCGATCCTAAAGTACGTGAAGCCTATACCAAATCTATTGCACAACTGGATGATTTTGTACGCAAAGAGCTTGGCGGGAAAGAGGTTACACTGGAAGCAAAAGGGTATGCCTCCGATCGTATGATGAACTTTCAGATTCCGTTTAAACGAGAGGGAGACATTGACGATATCATCGATGAATTTCAGGAAAAATTTGAAGGTGCGTTCGAAGCAAAAGATTATATTATTGCCGGTTTTAACAACTTTAAAGAGGGTGATGAAGGTGCATTGGACGGTTTTGATGCTTTCTGGACCTATTCGCTTTGTCACTTCAGGTTTTCATATACCATTTTTGACGGGAAGGGAAGCCATCCTGAAGGAGGGCTTTTTGCACCGTGTACCATGTATATGTATATTAAAAAAGGTGACAATAAAATTGTCGTCGGTATGCCGAAACTGGCGAACTGGCGAAGTACACTGGGCATAAACGACAAAGTGCGCAGTGCGTTTATCGACAAGCTCGATCATGAAATACCTGAGATCATGACAACCAAAATGGGGGCGCAGTTGATTGAAAATACCAATCCTCTGCTTGCTATTGTGCCTAAAAAAGCGGTTTCAGCTGCTGCACCAACCAAGTCTTCCGCTCCTGTGGTCGAGAAGAAAGAAGTTGCGGTACCGTCTCAGCCGAAAAAGGTTAAAAAAGTGGAGGCACCGGTTGTGAAAACTGAAAAGCCAAAGCCTGAAGTGAAAAAAGAGCAGAAAACGGCAGAACCTGCTGAACATAAAGATGGATACAGAATACAGCTGCCGACACCGCCGACGCCGGTCAAAGCGCTGAATGTCATTACAGTTGGAGGATCGGATATTCATTATGTGCCGAGTAAAGAGTTTGATCCTTCGAATCATAAAATTATTTTCAGTGAGCGCAGACCGCCTGACTACAATCCGGAGAGTTTGAAAGAGAAGAAAAGTACACAACAGTCAAATGATAAAGGGAGTATGACGGGTCTGCCTGCAAGCGGCAGAGTCAGTGCCTATCTGCGTGCACCGTTTACCGATGTGGAAAATGCGAAGCACCAGCTTGAACAAGCGGGCTTTAAAGTACTGGGTATTTCGTCTGTGAACAAAAAAGGTACATTGAAGACAATTACATTTACCAGCGATGATCTGCTTGCACTGGCGAAAAAGAAAAACAGTGCGTTTACCGGGGTGATGCGGCTGCTGGTCGATAAAGTGAACAATCAGATCTCCATTACCAACCCTCTCTATTTTGCCAGAGCCTATATGGGTGACAATTACGATGACAAGACAGTGCGTAAAGTGGTGGAGAAACTGAACAGTGCATTTAAAGGTCTCAAAAATTCAAAAGATAAACTGAAGTTCACACTTTTGCCGAAATACCGTTTTATGGAAGGTATGCCCTACTACAAAGATATGGTTGTCGTCGCAAAGGGTGCAAATTCCAAAGCGTTGCTGGAGAAGCTGAAAAAGAAAAACGGTGGAAAAGCGTTGCAATTTGTACAGCAGATCGGCGATGACAGTTATCTCGTCGGAGTTAAACTGGGTAAAAGAACGTCCAAATTTATTAAAAAGATCGGTACAAATAACGCTTCACTGCTGCCGTATCCTGTTTGGATAGAGAAGGGAGTTGCAAAAATTATGGAGCCGAAATATTATCTTTCGATCAATTATCCGATGCTGAAAATGTCCAACTTCATGAAAATCGCTACGATTCCGGATGCTATCCGAAACGATTGCGAAAAACTCTTCAAATAGTCTCACTTTTCTTACAGGGTGTATCTGCGGATATTCCCTGTATTCATATAAAAAAATCTTATAATAATTTCTTCAGAATTTATCTGCTATAATATAACTTATATTTATAGCTATAAAGGAGAAAAATGAAGACTATAGGTAAAATGACAAAGGTAGCAGGTTTATCACTGCTGACAGCAACAATGCTCTATGCCACCAACGGTGACAATATGATCGGTGTCGGTACGCAGTCACGTGCTATGGGTGGTGTCGGTGTCGGTATTGGTGTCGGGACGGATTCGGTGTTCAGAAACCCGGCGTGGATCGTGGATATGAAAGGTTTCAACGCATCGTTCGGCGCGACGGCTTTCATGCCGGATGTCAAAGCGAAAGTGGGTCCTATGCCGATGGCAGGTAACGGTCAGTCCGGAAGCAGCAAAGCAGATTTTTCCATTATCCCGAGTGTTTCACATTCTGATCATATTACCGACGATCTTGCATACGGGGTAGGTATGTTCGGTGTTTCCGGTATGGGTGCCGACTACAGAAACGAAGATCCGAACAAAGGTCTGGCAAATATGCGCACATCGTTGCAGTATATGCGTTTTGTACAGAGTATCACTTACAAAGTAGAAAACTGGAGACTGGGTGTGGGCTTAAGTCTTGCATACGGTGCGTTGAACCTCTCGGCGCTGACGCCGAACAATCCTATGGATCCTACACAGGGATACGCACAGCGCGGCGGCGGTGTCAGTGAAGATTACGGCGTTGGCGGGCAAGTAGGTATCGGTTACTATGTAATGCCTGGACTAACGCTTGGAGCTTACTATCAGACACAGATCGATACGACTTATGAAGATGTATTTGATTTCAATAATGACGGTGTCTATGAAGATATGAAACTCTCTCAGCCTGCGGAAGCGGGGATCGGTATTGGTTACAGTGACAGCTACTACGGCTATACCGTCTCTTTGGATTATCGCAGAATATTCTGGTCAGATGCAGATGGATACGATGCATTTCAATGGGATGATCAGGATGTGATTGCACTGGGTGCATCGTATCAGGTCAATGGTGATCTGGTTTTGAGAGCCGGTTACAACTATGCCAAATCGCCTTTGAACAACAAAACGTTTAAACCTGCAAGTGTGGCGGGCGTACCGTTTCAGGCATTTAACATCGCTTATTTCAATACCCTTGGATTTCCTGCCTATACGGAGAGTCATATTACTGCCGGTTTATCGTATGAGTTAACCAATACTACAGGCATCGATCTTGCGGTTGTGTATGCTCCAAAAGTAACAGAGAGTCAGGCGGCTACACAGATGACACCGGCACTGGAAGCATCCAACGAGCAAACATCTGTTTCAGGAACATTACGGTTTAAATTTTAAAGCAGTTCATGAAGAAGTGAAAAACACTTCTTCATGATACCTACCACTTCCTGATTCTGGCGTGACAGGTCATACACTGTTTGAGAATCTTTGTGAAGTTGTTCATCGCCTGTCTTGGTCTGTGATCCTTATACTTGCTGACTGAGTCATCGGCAAGTTTAATAATCTTTTTGGCTTCTCTTTTAGTTAAATCGTAAGCGTAACTTCGTTTAAATTCATCGGCACCTTCTACCGGCGGTTCAATTTTTGCAGTATGCTTTTTTAAGAGTTCAGCACCTTTCTGAATATCCTGAAGATTATTGTAGAGAAATCCTTTTTGCATCTGTTGTACGCCATCTTCCATCGCCCTCATATCTTTAATACGCTCTTCCTGTGAATAGCCGAATGCACTGCTGGTGAGGACGACTCCGGTCAGTGAAAATGCGAGTAAACTTTTTCGAATAATTTTCATGTACGCTCCTTATAGTTGTTATTCACTTATAATAGCATATTAAAGTATAATTTTTTCTTATTTCTATGCTCCATGCTTAATTTTTGAAACAGAAATCTGGTATGATAGAAAGTAAAAACGGACAGAAAATGACGATTGAAACGATTCAGGCATGTATCGGCGGAACAGTAACGCATGAAGGCAGCTGTAAAGAGGTATTTCGGGCGACAGTATACGCACAGGAGTGTGAGGGAGAAGAACTCTGTTTTATTTCCGATGAAGCAGAGGCGAAAGAGGCGGTGCATCGCGGTGCAGGTGCGGTAGTGTATGCGGAAGCGGCATGGGAAGAACTTTGGGGCGATATGACGGCAATTAAGGTTGAAGATGTCAAACATGCGGCTTTTTCACTGGCAGGCTATGTCGTTTCTGAAGAGGATGCTTCCTTTGAGCTTCTGAATGAAAAACAGATGACATTTTTGAAAATGATACTGAAGCAAAAGAGTAACATTGCCATTTTGTCGCAGGATTGGAAAAAAGCGTTTACCCTTGTCATGGAGAGTGGGAAACGTCTCTTTGCGGGTACCGATGAAGCGATGCTGAAAGCGTTACGCAAAAACAAAAAAGTATATGATCAAAAAGCGCCCGGGCATATTGTCAGTGCCGATTCACTCTTTCGGACAACGTTTAAAATCCATAAATATATTTACCAGTATAAAGAGATGACTTTTTTACATATCGATCATCTGCGCAGTGCGGTGGCATTCTGTGAAGCGTATGAGTTGCCGTACAGTATCGATAAAGTGACCTATACCCGTCATTTCAGACCGATTTTTCTTGAAGGGGAACCCTCCGTTCAGGAAGTCATGAAAAACGATAAAGTGGTTATTTTAAGTGACAATCTCGAAGATATTCTCGAAGCACGCGAATATGCAAGCGATATCGGTCACTGGATGGCGAAGACTATTGTCATGGTACCGCCGAAGACGAAAGTGGAGGGGATCAAATATCCGACCTATTACAGAAGTGAAGAAGATATTTTAGAAGGGATTGAACAGATGGGGTATAATTATCTGTTTGTCTATACCCGGGAAGAGGGGCTGCAGCATAAAATCCGCAGCCGTTTCCGTTTGTAAATGTTACCTATCGCTGGCAGCTCTTTTTGAAAGAGATGTCCGCATTCTCTTTGGTACCGCCCTCTTTACCGTCCGCACCGAGTGAGATCATGTCGATATCGCCGTCGTTGTTGATGTAGATGTACGGATTTTTCCATGGATCGACAGGGATTTTACCGTCCAGAAAACCGCCGTCGGGATAACTTTTGTACTTTTCAGGATCAGGATTTTCTACGAGTGCTTTGATACCTTCTTCCGTTGTCGGAAAGGTGCCGTTCTGGAGTTTGAAGTTTTTCAATGCATCGTTGATGCTGTGCATCTGAATACAGACAATTTTCTTTTTCGCCTGTTCGCTTTGTCCCAGAAGATTGGGCAGGACAAGACCGGCTAAGAGTCCGAGGATGATGATGACAATCATGATTTCAATCAGTGAAAACGCTTTTCTCATAGTGCTTTTCCTTTAATAAAAGTTTCTATTTTATTAAACTAGTTTGATTTAAGATACTGATTATAAAATAAGATCAA
>JALWRO010000151.1:310-5752 GCA_027080605.1 Campylobacterales bacterium | reverse complement strand
GGCAAAAACAGCATATTCGCAGGCAAATTCCACCTGGAGAGAAGTTCTCGACCGGGTGGAAAAACGCTATTTAATTTCAAATAATTTTATTTCTTAATATTTCCTTTCTATTTTAACTAGTTTAAAATATTTACTTATCATTTACGTAAATTCAATATACTTAAGTTGTTAAATGATTTGCATATCGCGAAAGGAATGATCATGAAAATTTTTAACTATATCATCAGTTTATCATTGTTCATAGTGAGTGTACTACTGGTGGCAGGAGGCGCACTTGCTATACGGTTTGCCGCATCCTATCCAAAAGTAGCCGCTTATTTTACCAAAAAAAGAGCGTTTTATTTTCCCAAAAGAGAATCCGTCGGCTTTTCCTATTAAGAATATAACTTGAAACGCAAACCTATTTATATCTCTTAATAAATTCATCAAAGTATGAAGCGCTTACACTTTGTCAAACGCTTCATACTCATTCTCTTTATTGCTATTATACTCTATTTTACACTCTCTTTTCTGTTCCTTTTTATTTTTCCGCATTCAGCCCACGGTGATACGGCAAAAAACCAAAAACGTGTCAATACTTTTTTCATATACCATGACCTGGCACATACCGAAATCATCTTCCCGGCAAAAACACTTATACCACCCCTTGCACAAAAACTGCAACCTTTCATTCCCGCACTGCGTCACGGCTATATCGCTTTCAGTTACGGTGATGAAGATTTTATGTTTCATACTCCCGAATGGAAAGATCTCAAAATATCTCTGGCACTTAAAGCCCTTTTTCTCAATACTCCCGCAGTCATACGGGTAGGACACTATACACAAATCAGAGCTGACGAGACCATTGTACCTGTCAAACTTCCTCATGAACAATACACAAAACTGCAAACCACCATTTTACAAAGTTTTGCCACCGATACACAGGGAAACCTCATACCGCGCACCTATCCCGGTCAAAAAAATTACCGCTACTACTTTAAAGCGAAACATCCTTACAATCTCTTCTATACCTGCAACACCTGGAGCGGGGAGTTGCTGCGCAAAACCGGCTTGCCTGTCTCGCTCTGGACACCGCTGGCGTTTGAAGTCGTTTTTCATTTACCCAATGCATCAAACCGTTGATGTGGTGATAAGCATTCTTTTAGTACCATAATTTCCAAAAACATCATATGGGAAAAAGAATGTCAAACGACTGTAAAAAAGCTTATATCACTACACCGATCTACTACGTCAACGATGTACCGCACATCGGACATGCCTATACCACTATCATCGCCGATTCACTGGCACGCTACTCCCGTCTTATCGGGCTGGAGACACTCTTTTTGACCGGTACCGACGAGCATGGTCAAAAGATCCAGGAAGCGGCGGAAAAGCGCGGGAAAAAACCGCAGGAGTATGCCGACGAAATAAGCGCCAAATTTCGTGATTTGTGGGACTATTTCGACATCAGCTACGACAAATTTATCCGCACCACCGACAAAAAACATAAAATCGGCGTACAGAAAGCCTTTGAAGTGATGTACGAAAAAGGCGATATCTACAAAGATAACTACGAAGGGTTTTACTGTGTCAGTTGTGAAACATTCTTTACCAAAACACAACTCATAGACAATGAATTCTGCCCCGACTGCGGCAAACCGACATCGATCGTCAAAGAGGAGAGTTACTTTTTCCGCCTCTCAAAATATGAAGATCAACTGCTGGTATGGTATGAGGACAAAGAGAAATGCGTCCTGCCAAAAGGAAAGAAAAACGAAGTGATCAACTTCGTCAAACAGGGACTTCATGATCTCTCCATCACCCGAACCAGTTTCGACTGGGGTGTGAAACTGCCCGAATCACTGCATGATCCAAAACATGTCATGTATGTCTGGCTCGATGCGCTCATGAACTATATTACCGCACTGGGATACGGCACCGATGAGAAAGATATGAAATTCTGGCCGGCAACCGTACATCTTGTGGGAAAAGATATTCTCCGGTTCCATGCCATCTATTGGCCGGCGTTTCTGATGAGTCTGGGACTCGAGCTGCCCAAACACATCGGTGCACACGGCTGGTGGACGCGAAACGGCGAGAAGATGAGCAAATCCAAAGGCAATGTCGTTGATCCGCGCGAAGTGGCGGACGCCTACGGTCTGGAGAATTTCCGCTATTTCATGTTGCGTGAAGTGCCTTTCGGACAAGACGGTGACTTTAGCCAAAAAGCGCTGATCGACCGTATCAACTCAGATCTTAGCAACGATCTTGGAAACCTGTTGAACCGTATCATCGGCATGAGCGGAAAATATAACGATTTTGTCATCAGTTCAGAAGATGTCATGAAGTTCCATCAAAAAGAGATCGAAACCGCCGATGCGATTATCGAGACCATTCCCGCTTACATCTACGATCTGCAACTCAACCGCTACCTCGAAGAGTTGTGGAAAATCCTGACCATCGCAAACCAGTCCATCGCCACATACGAACCATGGGTAAAAATGAAAGAGGGAAAAAAAGATGAAGCGATGGCGCTTGTCGCACTCGTCGCCAACCTGCTTGCCAGAGTCTCCCTGCTCCTCAGCCCTGTCATGCCCAAAACCTGTAATACTATTGCCGAAGCGCTTGGTTTCATGATCAACAACGAAAACTACCAAAAGCTGATCGAGAACAGAGAGCTGCTCAATACTTTCATGATTCAAAAAGTCCCTCCCCTCTTCCCCAAAATTGAAGAAGAGTTGCTCAAAACCGAACCACCAGTCGTCAAAGAAGAGAAAAAGCAAAAGAAGGAAGAGAAAGAAGAGGGCGTTATCACCATCGATCAGTTTTTCCAGACAAAACTGAAAATCGGCACCATCCTCGAAGCGGAAGAGGTTCCCAAAAGCGATCGCCTGCTCAAACTGCAAGTCGATCTCGGTGAAGAGGCACCGCGCCAGATTATCGCCGGTATCAAAGAGTATTATGCACCGCAGGAGCTGATCGGCACCCAGGTGTGTGTCGTCGCAAACCTCAAACCGGCAAAGATTATGGGCAATCTCTCTCAGGGTATGCTTCTGGCAGCCAAAGACAAAGAGGGACTGGTTCTGATGCGCCCGGAAAAACCCAAAAAGAGCGGTACCCCTGTTGGATGACCTTTGAAAATCTGACAAAACTGACACAGGCAACCCTTGTAAACGAACCGAGTATCGCCTCTTTTGACGCTATCGTCTTTGAACCGGAAAAGGTTAAAATGGGCGATCTTTTTATCGGCAACGATCCACACAAAATCAAAACTGCACTCTCCCGCGGTGCCTATGCTATCCTCAGCGATGCAAAAATCCCCGTCTATGACGAAGAGGTCGCCTGGCTGCGCTGTGATAACATCGAAAGTGCTCTGATTGGACTTTTGCGCTACTATCTGATGCAAAAAGAGCTGGAGTTTGTCTGTCTCGACCCCGTATCGCTGGCACTGATGCAAAAGATCGTACACCGTGACCAAGTCGTCTTCCTGGACGAAAAGATCGAATCGAATTTCCATAAAATCATGGATGCCGCACCCAAAATGATCATTGCCGGCAGCGATGAAGCGTTTATCCGGAAAATCTACCCTGCTTATACAATCACATCCGCGCAGTCTACTGCACAAATTGTCCCCTTTAAAACGACACTCTTTCAGTCCAGTTTTTACTACAAAGAGCAGTTGTTTGAAAATATCAAACTGCCGGAGCTCTTCTTCCCTAAATTTGAAAATATTTTGTCTTTTCTGGAGAGCAAAGCACTCTCTTACGATATTTACCGGTGCGAATACACACCGTGGTTCTTTCCCCTGTTTGTCACCCGACGGCTTCAGAGAAAACCGTTCGGCTCTACCCCCTCGACGATCATTGTCACCAAAGATACTACCTACCTTCCGGGGATTACGTCATATATGCAGAAAAAAGCCGCCTGGTCACGCAAAATATGTTTTTTGCCACAATCAGCTGCAGACGCTGACTGCACAGGTCTTGAACGCATTCCATACCAAAAACTATCTGAAATCACAAAGTTAAAAGAGATTGAATTTAATTTTGCTATAATCATTGCAGATCTCACCGAGATCATACAAACATTAAAAAATTTGGAAAAAAAAGAGCAATTGTCTCTGTTTCAGGAGTAGAACACTTTGGATTCGAACCCCAACCATAGTCAGGCTCACGAAGAGCCCAACTCGTTTATTGAAAATTACTGGGATATCTTTGGCGGTATCCTTCTCTCTGTCGTCGCTTACTACTTTCACCAGATAGACAACGGTACGATCAGCACTATTTTTGCCGCGCTGGCGATTATCTCACTCTCCATCACCGTTTCGGAAGTCGCGGATATTCTGGCGGAGAGACTCGACGAGCCTTACGGCAGTTTCGTACTCACGTTTACCGCCGTTGCCGTCGAAATTATCCTTTTGTTCAACATCATGCTTCAGGCATCACAAACACCTGAAGCGATGCAAACCGTTCAGGGTGGTATTATCTCCGCAGTCATCGTGGACATGAACGTACTACTTGGACTGGCGGTCTTTATCGGCGGTCTGGCATTCAGTGAGCAGCAGCACAACGAAGATACATCAAGCTCCTACACCACCATTCTCTACGTGGCATCTCTGGCGCTTTTAGTACCAAGCATCCTCGGACACAGCGGACACGATCAGCATACCATCGAAAAAGCGAGCTATATGATCGGTTCGCTTCTTTTTCTCTTTTATATCACGATTCTGATTTTTCAGACCAAAACGCACACCCACTTTTTCAAAGCGACGGCAAAAAGCCGTATTTTCCGCTACAAACGCAAATTGATGGAACATGAACACGGTCATGAAGGGTTAGAAGAGAATTATATTTTCGACAAACTTCCGACGCTGGTCAATTTTGTCGTGATCTTTGCACTTATTTTTGTGATCGGCATACTGGCGGAAATCTTTGCGCACGACGGTATGCACGTCTTTAAAGAGCTGGGTATTTCTACCGGTCTGGCAGGTTTGACCATCGCCATTATCTCCGTCGCACCGGAGATTTTTACCGCCGTCAAAGCCGCCAAAAATGACCAGATCCAGAGGGTTGTCAATATCGCGATGGGAGCATCGACCGTCTCGATCCTCCTCACCGTACCCGCACTGCTGGTACTGGGATATATCGCCGATGTCCGGCTTCCGCTGAACTTCAACCCACTGGAGATCGGTGCGCTGATTTTTACGATCATACTGGCATGGAAAACAACCGACGACGGGGAAACCAACTACTTTGAGGGGATATCCCACCTGATGCTATTTTTATGTTATGCGGTTATCGCAGCACTCTACTAAGGAGACTTCATGAAAAGACGTGATTTTATCAAAACTTCACTCACTGCGGCGGCGGTTGTCACGGGTGTCACCGGTTGCAGGGAGTTGCCCAAAGACCCCAAACTCTCTCATGAAAAGAAGACATTTCACTACAACAGAGGCAAAAG
>JALWRO010000151.1:0-300 GCA_027080605.1 Campylobacterales bacterium | reverse complement strand
TGGGAGAAGGCGTGGAGCGTTTCGCCACCCGTCTGACACAGATGAGCGGCGGGAGTATCGACGTCAAAGTCTTTCCCAAAAATGTACTCGTTCCCGCACTCGGCGTATTTGACGCGACCAGCGCAGGTGCTATCGACGCCTACCACTCCGCCGCCTACTACTACAAAGGCAAAAACGAAGCCTTCAATCTCTTTACCGGTTTTCCGTTCGGCATGACCGCGCAGGAGATGAACGCATGGTTCGACTGGGGCGACGGTATGAAACTCTGGCGTGAACTCTACGCCAAATACAACCGGGTAC
>JALWRO010000150.1 GCA_027080605.1 Campylobacterales bacterium | reverse complement strand
GTATTTACCGTATTCTCTTCGGCTTACTGCTATTTGCACTGATGTAAACGGATAGCAATGCTGGCAGACATAATCAAATTTATCGTCGATACCGTCGCTGACTGGGGATATTTCGGTATCTTTGCCATGATGTTTCTGGAAAGCTCTTTCTTCCCGTTTCCCAGTGAAGTGGCTATGATCCCGGCAGGCTATCTCGCCTCCACCGGCAAAATGAATCTTTTTATCGCCATCGCTTCCGGTATTGCAGGTTCCCTTGCCGGCGCACTCTTTAACTATTTTCTGGCAGTCAAATACGGCAGAGGATTTCTCATACGATACGGAAAGTATTTTTTTATCAGCGAAGAGACAATAGAAAAAGTCGAAAAATTTTTTAAAGTTCATGGACATATCTCCACATTTTCAGGAAGATTAATCCCTGCTGTCAGACAATACATCTCTTTCCCGGCAGGACTGGCTCGCATGAATCTGAAAGAATTCTCCTTGTACACTACACTCGGTGCCGGTATCTGGGCAACTATTCTGGCTCTTATTGGATATTTTGTGGGTAAAAATGAAGTATTGATCAAAAAATATACCCATGAAATCTCTGTTTCATTACTTTTAGTGCTTCTAATCGGTATCGGAATTTATGTCTATTTTCATAAGAAAAAAACAAACACTGTTCAAAAATAAACATATTGTCAATCATACATCACTTAAACATATTCTGAAGCCTCTCTTAATCCAGATTTAACTACAATATTTTTCATGATACGTATTGTTTTATTTACTATTTTTTTCACAACTTCACTCTTCGCAAAAATCAACCTTTGCGTTTCCATCCCACCGGAGGCTTTTTTTGTCCAAAAAATTGCAGGGGATCAGGCTAATGTAACAGTATTGATTCCACCCGGCTCCTCTCCCGCAACTTATACACCGAAACCAAGTCAGTTGAAAGCAATCAAACAAGCATCGCTCTACTTTACTATCGGCGTACCGTTTGAACAAAACTGGCTGGAGCGGTTTAAAAGCATCAACCCTTCACTAAAAATCGTAGATATTACCAAAGACATACAAAAACGACCGATGCACCATACACTCGAAAAGGAGTTTCATGAAGATGCACATCACCACAATGCACACGATCCTCATGTATGGCTAAGCCCGAAACTGGCAATGATCCTGGCTAAAAATATTACAGATACTCTCTCTCGCGAAGATCCGAACCACCGGCAATTTTATGAGAAAAATTATCAAAGTTTTGTAGCCGAAACAAAGACGCTGCAGGAGAAGATAAAACAACTGCTTCAGCCATTACAACAAAGGTCGTTCATTGTTTTTCACCCCTCTTTCGGTTATTTTGCCGATGAGTTTGGATTAAAACAGATCGCTCTTGAAAAAGAGGGAAAAGAACCTGGTCTCAGATATATTAAACGTGTCATCGATTTTGCCAGAAAAAACAATATTCACACCATTTTCACCGAACCACAGTTTTCTCAAAAAAGTGCACGCTACATAGCCAAACAGATCGACGGTAATGTAGTCACTATCGATCCCCTCTCAGAAAAGTGGGATATCAATCTACTGGAGATAGCAAAAAGTTTTGAAAAAGCCAATAGTCATCAACGTTGAAAACGTAAGTTTCTCTTACGGTTCTCATGAAGTCCTCAAGGATCTTAATTTAAAAGTCTATGAAGGGGACTATATTGCCGTCATCGGACCAAATGGAGGCGGTAAAACGACTTTTACAAAACTTCTTCTGGGATTGCTGACACCGACTTCCGGAGAGATCAAAATATTTGGTAAAGAGGTCATAGAAGCCAGACAGCAGATAGGCTACCTGCCGCAATATATTAACTTCAATATGGATATGCCTGTCAATGTATTCGACATCGTATTGCAGGGTAGGCTTACACCCAAAAAACTTTTTTATTCACATGAAGACAAACAAATCGCACATACACAACTTGAAAAAATGCGTATATCACACCTTAAAAACAGAAAGATCAAAGAGCTTTCCGGAGGGCAGCGACAACGCGTACTTCTGGCAAGAGCGCTCGCCAAACAACCCAAAATACTGATTCTCGATGAACCCACCGCGTCTATCGATCCGGAAGGGCAAAAAGACATATATGACTTGCTCAAAGCACTGCCTCTGACCAAAATTATCGTTAGCCATGATATCCAGGTATTGTTTGAAGGTGTAACCCGTGTTGCACACATCAACAAAACACTCTATCTTCATGAAGATATCGACACCTCCATTCATCGCAAAGATGGGCATTTTTGCGAGATGGAACTACTAGATTACATCAAGAGTCACACATGTTCGAGTTGATGCAAAACCCGATACTCGCCTCATTGCTTCTTTCCGTCGCCATAGGGATTATCGGCTCTTTTATGCTCATTAACCGCTCACAGTTCATTGCCGCAGCTATCGCACACGGGAGTTATGGTGGAATAGGCATTGCAATCTATTTCAGCTTGTCGCTTCTTTTTACCACAACCCTGTTTGCCCTCTTTCTGGCATTTATACTCGCATATATCACCTATTATGATCGTTACAGAAGCGATACGCTTATAGGTGTCATCTGGGCAGTCGGAATGAGTATAGGCATCGTATTTATCGATATGACACCCGGCTATCATCCCAATATGATGAGTTTTCTGTTTGGCGACATCTTGATGGTGCCGCAGGAGGATCTCTATTTTATGACAGGCGTGGATATTTTCCTGGTACTTTCTACCCTGCTCTTTTACCACCGTTTTCTGGCAATTTCTTACGACATAAATTTTGCACTGCTTAACGGGCTTCATGTGAAATCAATCTACACCTTTTTACTTGTTTTAACGGCTTTAACCATTGTCATGAGCATCAGAAGTGTCGGACTAATCCTGGTCATCGCTCTTTTCAGCATCCCTCCTTTCATTGCCGAAAAGTTCAGTGCCAATTTTCGCAATATGATGTTTCTCTCCGGCATACTAGGATTTATTTTTTCGCTGATCGGACTCTATATCTCATACCAATTCGATATCTCAGCTACCGCAGCTATTATCCTGACAGCTGCAACTGCTTTTTTTGGAGTAATACTATTTAAAAAAGGAGACTGACATGAAAGGACTGTTCACAGGAGCGATTATAGGCTTGCTCTTTTATCTCGTTGCTACCCCATTTTTCACATACCAACATGCGTTACTCATCGGTATTGTTGCACTTTTGGTAACGCTTTGGACAAACGGCGCATTGCCACTCGGTGTGGTCTCTCTGCTTCCAATCATCCTCTTTCCGGCGCTGGGCATACTCGATGTCAAAGCAGTGGCTCCAAACTATGCCAAAACGATTATTTTTCTCTTTATCGGCGGTTTCATGATGGCAATTGCAGTCGAAAAGATAGGTTTACACAAATATTTCAGTGCAAAACTCCTCTCTTTTTTTCCCAATACCGCAACGGGTATTATTTACGCCTTGGCAATCACCGCTGCTCTTTTAAGCGCCGTTCTTTCCAATACAACCATTACCCTTATGTTGTTACCGATCGGTCTCTATTTAACCGAAAACAGTAAATTAAAAGTTCGTTTTCTGCTTGCCATTGCATATGGTGCCAGTATTGGAGGAATTATCACACCTATAGGTACACCACCCAATATGCTGCTGCTCGGTTTTCTGGAAGATCACAATGTGTCCGCTCCCTCTTTTGGCGAGTGGATAGTGCTTGTCTCACCTGTGGCAGTCATTATGTTGCTTGCCATTCCATATATTCTCTCACGTAGTGTCAAAAATGAATCGGTGAAAGAGATCGATACCTCAGTTCCGGCTTTGAACCATACACAAAAACGGTTAATTTGGATTTTATCAGCATTGGCTATTTTACTGCTCGTCAATACGCCGGTCAAACCTTTTTACAGCGGACTGGGATTAAACGAAAAACTGATCCTTCTTGGTTTCGGTCTGCTTATGTTCTTTCCGAAAATCGGATTTTTAGAGTGGGAAGATACACGAGACTTACCTTATGAAATCATCTTCTTATTCGGCGCCGGTTTCAGTATTGCCGCGGCTTTTACCAAAACCGGTCTGGCTGCTGAAATAGCCCACAAAATAGCTTTTATCTCCCATATGCCGTTTTTCTGGATGCTTTTACTGGTCGCACTTTTCGTCAGTTTTTCCACTGAAGTCACCAGTAATACGGCGTTAACATCTATCGCTCTGCCCATCTTTTACGAATTTGCCAAGAATATGGAACATGAAGGTGTTGTGCTCATGATGGTAGCAACTATCGCCGCCAGTTATGCATTTATGCTTCCTATCGCCACACCTCCAAATGCTATTGTTATGAGTTCACGCGTTATCAAAGTCGGGGAAATGGCAAGAATAGGTGTTATCGCAAATTTTATAGGTGTTGTAGTTGTCGCAGTCGTGGGATACCTGCTTTGGTAAGAGCATAAAAAAAGGTAAGCCGCGGAATGCGACTCACCTTGAAATCTAATCTGCGGGAAGATTAGAAGTTATATGTCAGATAAGCTTGGATATCATTTACTTTATCAGCAGCTGTATCATCATCAGTATTGATATACGCCAATGTTACATCAAGATTACCGAATGATTTACCTGCAGTAAGTGCAATCTCGTTGACGGCATTGTTTGTTGTTTGATTTTCCCAGTTAGTATAGTAAAGACCTAAATCTGCGATACCTTCAACTGAGTAAGTAGCAGTAACATTATAGGCATCAGTATCCTGAGCGCCTTGTCCGCCTACATTCCACCATCCTGCTGTATATAAAGGTGTTTGTGCACCACCGAGGTTAACAAAACCAAGTGCACCGGAAGTACCTGTCATTTTATCAACTGTAGAGTATGCAGCAGAAAGTCCCAACCCTTCATAGTTGTATCCAATTTTAACACCAATAGCATTACCATCAGAATTATCATCACCATCTAGCATACCATACTGTGCACCGAGTGAAAAACCTGAAATTTCAGTTTCTGCTTGTAACCATCCTACATTTGCCACACCTGGAGCTATATAATACCATGCTTGTGCTGTAACTGTAGGGATAAGTTTAGTAACAGCACCAAACGCATATGCACCTTCATTTGTTAAAAATGTACTAAAATTATCACCAATGTTTGCTACATTTACAGTTGAAGCACCAGCAATATTTGATCTTCCAACCCAAGCTGCCACCAAAGTAGTCTCTTGAATATCATTATTTACAGCAACTGCCGCATCATAAGTATTTTTAGCAATATTCCAAGTTTCTGTAAATACCATAGGTGTTGCCAATTCCTGACGACCTATTACCATAGTTGTATTTGATATACCGTTTAAAGGATTAAATGTAAGGTTTAACGTATCTATCCATACACCATCGTTTAAACCATTCATATGATTTACCCAGGTTGATGATACAAGTGTATTCTCAAGACCCATTGTTGTTACACCAGTGATACCATAGTTAAGTGTTGTACATGTATCACAAGCGCCTACAGATGCTGCACCACCCAAGTGAATAGCTGCATTGCCATAAGATGTACCTTTGTTGAAAAGATCACCATTATTTGCATCATTTGTTCCATAAAACAAACTTGCATTACCACCAAAACTTTTAGACTTAATATCAGCTTGCGCCGCTGTTGCTATCAAAGCGATAGCTGATAAACTTAAAGCAATTTTGTTCATTCTTTTTCTCCTCTTGTTTTTGAATGCACAAAATTATAGCTAGTCAAAGCTTATAAAAAAGCTTAATTTTATAGACATTTGCGCATTTTAAGTAAATAAAGTGT
>JALWRO010000149.1 GCA_027080605.1 Campylobacterales bacterium | reverse complement strand
ATCGAGTACGACGGTGAAGGGGTCATCACCAGTGACGAAGTACTGATGATGCGAGAATTTCCCAAATCGATCGCCATCTACGGTGACGGGGCGATCGGGCTGGAGATGAGCAGCTTCTTCGCCTCCGCGGGGGTCGAAACGACGCTCATCTCCCGTCATGAAGGCAAACTCAAAAACGCCCATCCGCTCATACAAAACACCCTGCGCAAACAGATCGGAAAACTCGGCATCACCCACCTGAAAAACCACCCGATCCAAAAAGCCAAAACGACGCAGCGGGGCGCACATGTCACCTTTGAGGACGGCAGTTCAAAATACTTCGACAAACTGCTCGTCGCCACCGGCAGACGCCCCAACACCGACGTAATCCAAACCGATGCCGTGAAAATCGGTAAGGGGATCGAAACCGACGAGCGTTTCGAAACGACACTTCCCAACCACTACGCAATCGGCGACTGCAACGGCAAACTCCAGCTCGCCCACGCCGCCCGTGCCGAAGCACTCTATGTGACACAGAAGATTCTGGGCAAAGATCCGGAAACGATCAACCTCGATCATGTCGTCAAGTTCATCCACACCCTGCCGATGAGCTACGCCACCGTCGGGCAAAACCGCGCCATGCTGGAGCAAAAAGAGATCGATTTCAAAGAGAGTCTCGTTCCGCTGAGCCACTTTGCCGCATCGAGCTTTCATGAAGCGAGTGACGGCATGATGATCGTCTATGCCGACAGTGAAGGATTCATTCTGGGTGCCGAGATTCTGGCACCCGATGCCGAAGAGTTGATCGCCCCCGTCGCGATGGCACTTGCCGGAGAGATGGACAAGACGCTCGCACGCCAAACGATCATGGCGCATCCGACATTCAGCGAAGCGCTGGAGCGCGCCTATTTTCGGCTATGATACTCCACCGCTGGGGCGAAGTCGGCTACGAAGAGGGGTACCACCGAATGCTGGAGGTGCACAAAGAGGCAAAAGAGGATGGTGCAAACCACTTGATCCTCACCTCACACCCGCCCTGCTTCACCGTCGGGCGTGACGCATGGAACGCGCAGTGGCCAGTTCCGGTCATCCAAAGTGACCGCGGCGGGTCGATCACCTGCCACTCGCCGGGGCAGAATATCTACTACTTCTGTTTTCAGGCACACAATCCGCCGCTCTTTTTCAAAAATGTCCGCACCGTTTTCATGCGTTTTTTCGCACAGTTTCCCAAACCCTTCTACTATGACAAAACCAACCCCGGCTTTTACATCGAAAACCGTAAAATCTGTTCACTCGGATTTCGATACAAAGATGGTGTCAGCCTGCACGGCGTTGCGCTCAATGTCGATGTCGATCTTGCGTTTCACAACCAAATCAACCCCTGTAATCTGCAAAATATTGAAGCGACTTCTCTGAAAGCTGAAGATATTCACATCGACTGTGAATTGGTGAATAACTTCATGATCTCAGAAATCCAAAAGATTTTTGGGGAGGCTCTGCATGCAACCCTATAAACCGAAAGTCAAAGCCCCCGATCCACGGCAGATACGCACGATCACCCAAATCCTCGACAAAAACGCCCTCAACACCGTCTGTGAAGCTGCCGCGTGCCCCAACAGAAGCGAATGCTACGCCCGAAAAAGTGCTACCTTCATGATCCTCGGCAACACCTGTACCAGAGCCTGCAAGTTTTGCAACGTCGCCACAGGAAAACCGCTGCCGCCCGATCCGACTGAACCGGAGAGATTAGCCGTTTCCGTTCAGGAACTGGGACTCTCCTACGTCGTCGTCACCTCTGTCGACCGCGATGATCTGAAAGATTACGGCGCGGGACATTTCGCCCGCTGTGTCGAAGCGATCCGCCGCGCATCACCCCGGACACGTATCGAACTGCTAACTCCCGACTGCAAAGCCGACCCAAAAGCACTCGATACCATCCTCGCTTCCACCCCGGACAAGCTGGCGCACAATCAGGAGACCGTCAGAAGACTTAGCAAAATAGTCCGCCCCCAAAGCGACTACGACCGCTCCCTCAATACCCTCGCTTACTACGCCGTACACACCTCCGTACCCGTCAAATCCTCCCTGATGCTGGGGCTGGGCGAAACAAAAACGGAGATCATCGAAACGCTTCATGAACTCCTCGATGCCGGCGTAACGCAACTGACGCTGGGACAGTATCTACAGCCCTCCCCTCGCCACCATCCGGTGATATGCTACTATCCACAGGAATTTTTTGACGAGATGAAAGTAATCGCGCTGGAGATGGGGTTTGAAGCAGTAGCATCGGGGATATTGGTACGCAGCTCCTATTTTGCGGAGAAGCTGGGTTAATTTTCACTCTCACTGCAAATAAGTAACAATTTGTTACCTTTATATGATTTTTATCTCTTTTTTTACATTTTTTTCTAAAGAAACTATCCTTTAATGTTTTTTTTAACCTATTGGCTTATACTGGTTTTTAAGAATATGTAAAAAGGATAGAAAATGAGACTTCGAAACGGACTCTTTGCACTCTTGTTCCTCACCACTTCCCTTTTTAGTGTCGGCTTTGACAAAACACAGCATATGCAAGTCAGTATGGCGCTGGGTTATGCCGGTGCAACACTTTTGGATGAATACGGCAGTGACTCAAAAACAAAAAAAATTCTCTATGCGACAGGTGTGTCGTTTGCAGTGGGATTGGGTAAAGAGTTTTACGATCAGTACGATTACGGTGGATTTTCCGAAAAAGATCTGGTCGCTGACCTTACCGGGGCAGTCAGCGGCGCAGTGTTATCTAGCTATCTCGATAAAAAATATTTCCTCATCATTGAACGCAAAAAAGAACGAAAATCGGCAAAAATCATCCTTGGACGTAAGTTTTAGAACCCTTGCTATCAGAGTTTATGTTTTAACTGTTCCAGTCTTTCAATCCTTGCCTGAGTGCTGGGGTGTGTTGAAAAGAGTTGCGCAAATGAAAAATCTTTCCCCGTAAAAGGGTTGACGATGAACATATGTGCTGTTTCCGGCGTAGCATCGTGAATAATCCCGCCCTTGTTGTAGTTTTCCAGCTTCAGCAGTGCACTTTGCAACCACTCGGGATGTTTTGTCAATTTCGCCGCACCTTCATCTGCCATAAACTCTCTGTTTCGACTCACCGCCATCTGGATAATCGATGCTACCAACGGCATCACGAACATCATAATCATTGCAACAATTGGATTGGGTCTTTCATCGTCACTGCTTCCGCCGAAAAAGTAGAAAAAGTTTGTCAGCATGGCGATTGCACCCGCTATGGTCGCGGCGATAGTGCCTATTAAAATATCGTAGTGTTTGACGTGACTCATTTCATGTGCGAGTACCGCTTCGACCTCTTTCTCGTCCAGCAGTTCCAGTAACCCTTCCGTTACCGCGACCGCGGCATGACTCGGATTGCGACCGGTGGCAAATGCATTGGGAATGTGATCCGGGATAATATAGACTTTCGGCATCGGTGTACCCGCTTTTTGTGAAAGTCTTCTGACGATATTATACAATCCTTCCGCGCTATGTTCATCCACTTCCACCGCATGGTAGTGGTGCAGCACCGCTTTGTCAGAATTGTAATATGCCCAGAAATTCATCGCAAGTGCCATCAAAAAGGCGATCATCATACCCTGTTTTCCGCCAAGCATACCGCCGACCCAGACAAAAAGCAGCGTCAGCAGTGTGAGTAAAAATACAGTCTTAACAACTTCCATAGTCGATTCCCTCTTCCAGTAAAATTCCGTCTATTTCATGATCGGCAACCCACTCCATATCGGACTGTGCTCCTGTATAAAGCAAAATTTTAGCATCGAAAAGATAACCGTCGGCAAATTTCTGAGCATCGATCGCTACATTTTTGTCACAGACAATAAAGTCACAACCCAGTGCCTGAGCGAATAAAACATCCTCTTTCGTATCGCAGATCAGTGCAAAAGAGACACCGTTTTGTGCACAATGACGGCAAAGGGGCAGACTCGCTTCATTGAAAGAGAAAATGACACGGCTGTTTGCAGGCGTACAGCTGATGTCCTCGATCTTTTTGACCAGATAAAAGGGTTCGAAATCGACCCACGGATGTCCGATGATGATCATTTGACCCCCGCGCACTCTTTGGAGCAGTAGTAGTATCCATCTTTTAAAATCGCTTCATCGACACTGACATAGACACCGCATTTGTGACACTCAACCACGGTTTCCGCATCCTCTTTTTCTGCCGCTTTGGATGCGGCACGTTTTGTCTTCTCTTTCACTTGATCCAGCAAATTGCCCTCTCGGATAAAGAGAATATATACCCCGTAAATCACCAGTCCGAGTATAATCAGTTTAAAAATCATTTCAATCCTTTGATAAAGAGGTAGTTGCGCTTCCCTCTGTTAATAACTTCACTCTTCCAGGCAGCGTTTAATTCTTCATGAACCCCCTCGCCTTTGTAAAAGAGCAGCACTGTCTTCTCACCGATAAAGGCACTTGCCAGATCGATCAAAGCGCCGGTTTTTGCTACGGCACGCGACGTAATGAGATCCGCTTCAAACGCTTCGATGTTTTCAATCCGGTCACTCTTGATCGTGACATTTTTCAGTCCCAGTTTCGACTTTACCAGATGCAAAAACGCCGTTCTTTTCATGAGCGGTTCCACCAGTGTAAAGTGAATCTTCGGATATGCCATCGCCAGAACCAAGCCCGGAAAACCCGCACCCGTACCGATATCGACCGCCGTTGAGATCTTCGAAGGTGTCAGAAACTGCATGGGATAGAGAGAATCTTCAATATTTGCATCTACTTCCGATACATCCTTCGCCCCTGAAAGGCGGTGTACTTTGTTGTACTGAAGCAACAGTTTGGTGTATTCGTCAAATTTATCCATTAAAAGAGGTGCCCCATTTTTGCCTTTTTGGTCTTCAGATAGCCTTTGTTGTGGGGATTCGCCTCGATGATTATCGGCAACCGCTCGGTAATCTCTATGCCTTCCAAACTCTCCAGTTTCTTCGGGTTGTTGGTCAGTAGTTTGATCTTTTTAATGCCGAAATAGTTCAGTACATACTCCACCATCTCGTAACTGCGCTCATCCGCACTAAATCCCAGCTGATGGTTCGCTTCGACAGTATCGAGTCCTTCATCCTGCAAAGCATAGGCGTTAACCTTGTTTAAAAGCCCGATATTCCGCCCCTCCTGTCTGAGGTAAATTACCATACCACCATGTTCGGCAACGGTTTTCAGCGCATAGTGCAGTTGCTCCCCGCAGTCACATTTCATGCTTCCCAGCGCATCACCGGTCAGACACTCACTGTGCACACGGACAACAGGATTTTCTCCGAAAGGCTCTTTAAAAATTACCAAATGCTCTTTTTCTCCCTCTTTAAACGCCTGTATTAAAAAGTCGCCAAACCGGGTGGGAAGCTTGGCGATTTGGGATATATCTATTTTCATATGTTATTATTTCCTAATTTATGGTAAAATCAGCGTTTTTCCAAATATATTAATCTATTTTAAATATATATTGATTTTATCACACCCGAGGCTAAAAGATGTTTAAAAGATTCAGAAGAACCCGTATCAACCCGAAACTGCGCGATCTGCTCACACGGACCAGACTCTCTGTAGACGACTTTATCTACCCCCTCTTTATCAAAGCGGGTGAAGAGGGATACAAAAAAGAGATCGGCTCCATGCCCGGTGTCTACCAGATGAGTATCGACGAAGCGATCAAAGAGTGCGACGAGCTGAAAAAACTCGGACTCTACTCGATCATCCTCTTCGGTATTCACGCTCTCAAATACAGTGTCGGA
>JALWRO010000148.1 GCA_027080605.1 Campylobacterales bacterium | reverse complement strand
CAAAAAAAGGAAAAATCATGAATAAATTTTTACTCTCCGCACTGACCGCGACAGCATTGCTTTCAACTGCATCTTTTGCAGATGTGGTGGTGAAATCCAAAGCGGCTACACTGAAATTCAACGGTACACACTTTATAGGTTTCGTTCATTCGGATCCTGAAACCGGCAATACCGATGACTATTTTGAAACCAGAAGAAACTACTTTCAGGTCAAAGCCTACATGAACGGCAACTCTAAAGATTACATGAGAATTACGATGGATACCCATAATGAAGGTAGCGGAGAAGTCAACGTCCGACTCAAGTATGCTTACCTCTATCTTGACAATATTATGGTCAATACCGGTGTGGAAATCGGTCAGGTGCACAGACCGTGGATAGACTATGAAGAGCATCACGGATGGCTTTACAGAAGTATTGCCAAAACATTTCTTGAAGAGCATTACGGTGCGCATTTTACCAACTCCGCGGACAAAGGTATTAACTTTAAAACCAAAACAGACACTTTTTCCAGCGAACTGGCGATTGTCAACGGTGAAGGCTATCATGGTAAGGACAATGACGGTGAAAACGGACTCTCTTACGAGTGGCGGCTGACCAGTTCTCTGTATGGAACAGGGAAAAAACATGTCCATGCGACACACGACACGTATGCGGATGTTTCGTTTATGGGGCAGTATAATACCAAAACATTGAAGAATGATGAAGATTTTGTATGGTACGGTATTCATGCGGTTTATAACCAGCCTGAGTTTTTGATTGCAGGTATGTATGTGACTGCTGACGAAAAAGGTACTGCAAATGACGGTAAAACCGGTAACGGATGGTCGATCAACGGTGAATACAGACCGGCGCCGAAATGGGCGATTCTCGGAAGATACGATTCATTTTCCGCCGATGACAACAAAGACAGAGAGCAGTATATTGCCGGTGTGGCATACAGTTATACTAAAAATGTAAAATTTATAGCAAATATGTTCCACATCGATCCTGATACCAATACAGACGATGATGCACAGGATAAATATATGCTCACAGCCGAGGTAAACTGGTAGGCTATCCTGCCTCTTTTGGCTGCAGTTCCGTGCCGGCAGAGTTTTCAACTCCTCTTTTTCTGCCGGCATATGCTTTCAAATTCTACCTCTGTAAGCTATAACTTTTATCAATCAACCGGCACCTGTTATATAAATATTGCTAATAATGGCACTAAACACTACTTTATAAAAAAAAATTATTTTGTTTTAAAAAAACTTGAAGATTTTTTTGGCTAAAATAGAATATCAATTATAAAAAAAACAAATAAAGGAACAGTATGGGTGTTATTAAAACTATTTTAACAATTATAGGTGCCCTTGTGGTGGCGGGGTTGATATTTGCAGGTGTGAAGTTTGGAGGAATGATAGGTTCGGTAGTGAGTCTCGATTCCAAAGCGCTGCCGCTTTATATGAATATGTTCGGCACAGTGCTTGAAACAGGTAATGCTGCAGACGGTATGGTTCGCGTACGAAAAGTGAGTCCGGATGTTTCCAACGACGATATCAAAGATATTATTGAAAGCGTTGCGAGTGACGGAAATATGCAGCTTGTCGGTGACGTAACCATGTTTGACGGCACGCCGCTTCGTGAGGGCGGTCCAAAGTCAAAATATACCAGAATTTTTTCTATTTGCAGCCGACCGATTGCGGATAAATTTTTGAACTATTCCAGAGCGTACGGTGCGTTTATGCCTTGTCGTATTATGTTGCGGGAAGATGACAAAGGAAACCGATGGCTCATTACCATGGATATGGGGTTGATGATTCACGGAGGCAAACCTTTACCGCCTGAAATGCTTAAAATGGCGCAATCAGTGGAAGATACAATCTATGCGGCACAGGATAAAGCTGCTTCGGGTGATTTCTAACATTCTCGATATCTGACATAATGCGGTGTTTCGGATTAAGATTCACCGCATAGCTACTTCTTATTCTCATAAAAACTTTTGTAACCATTTTGTAACCAAGATATTTTATACTACTGCTGAATTTAAATTTCAGGAGATAATATGAAACTCAAAACAATAGCTACAATGACATTTGCAGCATCTATCGCAGCGACATCCCTTTTCGCAGGTGAACTTCAGGGACGCGGCGCCTCTTTCCCCGGACCTGTCTACAAAGCGTGGATTTCAGAATACAATGCCAAAACAGGTGAAAAGGTGAACTATACACCAACCGGTTCCGGTGACGGTATCAAATCTATCAAAAAGAGAATGGTTGATTTTGCGGGGAGTGATAAACCGCTTAAACCGAAGCAACTGAAAAAGTATAAACTCTATATGTTCCCGACAGTGGTTGGAAGCATCGTTCTGGCGTATAATATTCCGGGTGTAAAAGACGGTGAGTTGAAACTGAGCGAAAAAGCGATTGCCGGAATTTTCAGCGGAAAAATTACACACTGGGATGATGAAGCGATCAAAAGTGTCAATCCCGGTTTGAAACTGCCTCATGAAAAGATTACCATTGCGGTACGAGCAGATAAATCGGGTACAACGTACAACTTCACATACTACCTCTCCAAACTGGATGACAAAGCATTCAAAGCGAGTAAAAAACCGAACTGGGCAGGCAATGTCGTAGCAGGCAAGAGCAACTCCGGTGTCTCTGCAAACATCGAGCAGACAAAATACTCCATCGGATATGTAGAGTACTCCTATAAACAGAAACTGGGACTCTCCGCGGCACAGGTACAAAACAAAGAGGGCGAGTACATTTTACCGACACTGAAATCTTTTCAGGATGCGGCAAAATATGCCAAATGGACACCCGATAACGATTTTTACGCACTTATTGCCTATCCTGACGGAAAAACATCGTATCCGATCGTTGCGGCAACATTTATCCTGCTTCCACAGGAAAAAACAGAGACCAACAAAAAAGTGACCAAGTTTTTTGATTTTGCATACCAAAACGGTGACAAGATTGCAACAGATCTCGGTTACGTGCCTCTTCCAGAAGAGACAAAAGATATGATCCGAAAATACTGGGCGGATAAAGGGATTAAATAACGCTTTTATCTCTCTTCTTATGCTCTGAGACGATTGTTTGTTTCAGAGCATTTCTTTACATATGTGAATACTCTCTCAATATAAAAATTAAATTATTTAAAATCTAATTAAATATTATAACTAATTAAGTAAAAATTCAATATGATGAATTTTATATTAAATAAATTACATAATTTGTCGATATTAGAATATATTGTATATTTTGGAAAAGGATTTTTATGCGTAAATCAAATATATGGGTATGGACTCTGTTAGTTGCACTGTTAAACGGCTGTGGTGGAGGTGGTACAAAACCGGCTTCAGGTGCAGGTACCCCAAATCAAAGTAGTTCCGGTGGTCAGCCGGGAACTGCCGATAACAGCGGTTCAGGGGGCGTCCCTTCTGTCCTTCCCGGTGTAAATCTGGAAGTGGTTCAGGATCAAGCGATAATAGGAAAACTAATGCGTTTTGCTGACGTAAAAGATTGGTATTTTACACGCAACGGACAATTGGCAGATGTCATTTTTGATTCGGCTGAATCTCATGATAACGGTACAGGTTCTGCAGTATTGGAACAGTCAAATACAGACTGGACAAAAACCGACAGACTCTTCTCTACCTTTTTATTACCAGTACAGCCTGGTAAAAGCTATACCCTCTCTTTTTGGATGAAGTCAGAGACCATGCAACCCTCTCTGGAAGTGTACGGTGTCTTTTGGGATAAAAATCAGAAAGAGCTGGAAAACTCCAGAGGAAGCCAGATTGCCAACTCTGTTGTAAATAAGTGGGAACAGGGCTTTATTCGTATCAATATACCGGATAATTCGGAGATTAAATATTTCTCTATCAAAGTCTTTATGGCACATCAGGGAATCAACGGAAAAATATGGGTAGATGATTTTGCATTTCAAGAAGGTAATCAGTTACCGCCAAGATCGCCTAAAAAAGCGTTTAACGGTACTGTGACGAAAGTGGATCAATTAGGCAATATGCAAGTTTTCGAGAACGGTAGCTGGAAAGATTTTTTCCCGTTTGCCCTTGTGGATGTTGACGGTAACAGAGATCTAAGCGTATATGCAAATCAGGGCTTTAACATGAAGTTAAACGCATGGAGTGCTGCTGATGTTAAGAATGCCTATGCCAAAGGGTTATATACTGCACTCAATATTACATTGCCAATGATGTATGACAGTCAAAATATCTCTGATCTGGAAAACAGATTGCAGGGCATTTTAAATGATCCACAAGCTGCGAGTAAATTGCTTTTTTACTATGTGGATAATGAATTTTTCAATCGTTTACCGAGGGTAGTGAACACGGTCAATGCCATCAGAGCGAAAGATAACGGAGCCAGACCGATTTATATGTTGCAAGGAGATTATGCTCTGACCAGGAAGTATAACGATCTTAGCGATATTGCCGGTGCATATGTTGCAACAAACAGACTGCAGGAAGATCCTTCTATTATCGAGCAGCCAAGTATGTTTGAGTATGAAATCATGGATCGTATGCCGGATCAGCGTCAGCCGGTAGTCTTTGCAGAGATTACCAGAGGTGTACGAAACAATTTCCGCCCGGTATTGTTTGGTGCAATCGCCAAAGGTGCGAGAGGTGCTGCGTTCTGGAGAGACGGTGGCAGTGCCGGCGATATTACCAAACGTGTCTGGTGGAATGATTTACCGAAAATCAAACAGGAAATTGACAAAATGATGGCTGCCGGAATTATCCAGGCAAGTCATAACTCTGCTTTTCATGTAACGCCATCCAACAAGGAAGTGATTACAGGAACAAGAGTAGTGAACGGTGTCGGGTATATTATTGCTGCCAATCCAACAAGCAGTACTGTGATTGCTTCACTGAACCTTTCAGGACTGAACTATACACCATCGGCATTACAGGATTTTATTACCGGTGCAACTACCGGGACAGTGTCCGCAAGCAGCGCTTCTTTTACCATTTCGCCATATGGTTCACGGGTCATTAAACTTCTTCAGTAAATATCTTTTTAACGATACAATCGTCTCTTTGGAGACGGTTGTAACCGTTTTCAAGGAAATGGTTGTAACCATTTTGTAACCAAAAATTGTTACTATCTCCCCAATCTGACTTAAAGGCATTTGAGAATGGGTAAATTTTTCAAAAACTTCTCCTTTCTTTCGGCAACACTCTCCTTCTTTCTGCTGGTGGGTATTTTTGCGGTACTCTATATGTATGCGCAGGATGCCATCAAAGAGTTTGGTTTAGGGTTTCTTACCAGCGATGTCTGGGAAGTGGGTGAGGATGACGAAGGTGGTGTGTTCGGCGGGTTGATTCCGATTGTCGGGACATTGCTCTCGACATTGATTGCGATGGTAGTGGCGACACCTGTAGCGATGGGCATTGCGATTTTTCTGACGGAAGTGGCGCCGGACTTCATGATTAAACCGGTGTCGATCTCTATCGAATTGCTGGCGGCGATTCCGAGTATCATCTATGGGATGTGGGGACTTTTTTACTTCGCGCCGATTGTGCAGCACTTTTTCGGCGGCAGCGGTATGGGGCTTTTGACGGCGGGTCTGGTGCTGGCGATTATGATTATCCCCTTTATGTCTGCGATTACGAAAGACTCCATGAATACAGCGCGCGATGTCCTCAAAGAGAGTGCCTACGCGATGGGTGCGACAAAGTTTGAAGTGATCAAAGACGTGGTGATGCCGTACTCCAAAGCGGGAATTATCGGTTCTATCATTCTGGCACTGGGGCGTGCACT
>JALWRO010000147.1 GCA_027080605.1 Campylobacterales bacterium | reverse complement strand
GTGAAAAAGAGATCAATGATTTTTATGCTATATGGACGAGACTGATAGATTTTACAAGCAAACAATTTTGTGAAATGACAGGTAAAAAGCATCAAAAAGTATATGAAAAAAACAAAGAGGGCATATACAATTTTAAAGCTGAAATAGTTATGGAAGACAACTATTACCTTACACTGAGAAATTTTTTGCTGTTGAATTTTGAGAGGTTGGTAGATGATTTTATCGCATCCAGTCGGGTGAGTAAAGCGAATCAGAAGATTTTGCAGGAGTGGAAGCATTACCGGTTGAAGCGTGATAAGTTCATGATTTACGAAGAGATGCCGTTTGGGGCTTTGGCATGGGATACTGAGGGTGAAAATTACTATTATGTATATGATTTGTACGATCCTGTTTATGGGATTTCTGTGCAAGAAAGGATGCTTTCTATGCTATTGCTGCCGTTTAAAGGAAGGATTATTTACGATGGCTTGATAGGTGTTACGGGTGTAGAACTGGGGCAAAATGCAAAAGAGATGTTGTTAAATGAGTATGTCTCGTTAAGAAAGCGTCAGGAGGTGAGTACAACGCTTCCTTTTATAGATAAAAAAACGAAAATATATCAGTTGAAAATCAGCATCAAAGGGGCAAAACCGCCTGTCTGGAGAAGGGTTTTGGTGGAAGACAATATGACTTACCGAGGTTTACATATAGTGATTCAGGATATTTTTGAATGGCACGATGCGCATATGCATGAATTTGAAGCAAACGGCAGAAGATATACGGATACGGACATGGAATTTCAGGATGATTTTATGGATGATTTTGCAGTGGAGGATGAGAACAGATTTTTAGTTTCGCATGATTTACAAGAAGTGGGTGATAAGATAACTTATACATATGACTTTGGAGACGACTGGGAACATGAGATAAAACTTGAGGCTATTTCAGAAAAGGAAGAGGGTGTGTTTTATCCAAAATGTATTAAGGGAAAAGGACGTGGTCCGCTGGAAGACATAGGTGGTATTTATGTCCATAATACGATAGTTCAGGCATACAAAGAGGGCGATCAGGCAACGTTGAACGAATATTACGTAGACGAGGATTTTGACCCGACTGCTTTTGATCCGGAATGGATCAATATAAAACTGGGCGGAGGGCAAATAAGTTAAAATCATTTATCTAAAAGTAGCCTTTTGTTACAATGTGTTTAAATATTTCAAAGTAAATAGGTGAAAAGTGCAGTATACATTACTAAAGTCGGCTATTTTTTTCTTTTTGCTTCTGCTGAATCTGACGGGAGCGCTTTTGATTGCGTATCAGTATATTGCCGATCCTGCCAGTCACTATTTGCTGAAATATCTCTGGATGATTTTTATTTACCTTTTTTTTTACGCCTATTATCGTCTGTTGTCCAAACGGATGGTGATGTCGATGGAGTTTATCTACATCGAAAAAGCGAATCTGCTGGCGTTGATTGTGATAACGTTGATTATCTTTGCTTCGCGTTCGTCGGAGCACTACTCCCGGGCGGTGGTGTTGCTCTTTTTTGGGCTCAATCTTTTGCTGCCGGTCTGGGTCTATTTTCTCAAGAGGCACTTCATGAAGTATGATCGTTTTCGCGAAGATATTTTGGTCATTTGTGACAAAGCCGGCGAGGAGGATGTCAACAGCTGGTTCGTCAAAGACAACTCGTTCGGGTTTAATGTCGCAGGTAAGGTAATTTCGGATGATATGACCGACGAACAGCTGCAGGAGCGGATCAAATACCTGATCGACTCACACCATCACTATGCGGTGGTTGTTTCGCTGGCAAACGAAGAGACGGACAAGGCGTTTCAGACGGTGAACTATGTGCTTCACCATGTTAGCCGTGTCTATGTACTGCCGAAAATCTCGAAACTGCCGCTGATAAATTCCGAATTTTTCAACTCAATCAACCACAAAGGGATGGCGCTCTATGTCAAAAACAAGCTGCTTCATGAAGGGGAGCGGAATATTAAAGCATTTTTTGACAAGGTGCTTTCGATCTCCCTTTTCATTCTGTTTTTGCCTCTCATTTTGGTTTTGTATGTGATTGTCTATATCTCGACGAAGGGTGATCCTGTCTATAAACAGCGGCGGGTCGGTAAGGACGGCAAGTTGTTTAATATCTATAAATTTCGTACGATGCATGCCGAAGCGGACAAGATGCTCGAAGAGATTCTGGAGAACGATCCGGTGAAAAAGGCGGAGTGGGAGCGGGAGTTCAAGCTCAAAGATGATCCGCGCATTACCCCTGTCGGGAAGTTTCTGCGACGTACTTCGCTCGATGAACTGCCGCAGCTTTACAATGTATTTCAGGGGAAGATGTCTTTGGTGGGACCGCGACCGATTATAGAAGACGAGATCCCAAAATATGGGGAATATTTTGACTATTTTACCGCGGTAAAACCGGGTATTACCGGACTGTGGCAAGTCAGCGGACGCAACGACATCTCTTACGATGAACGTGTACGCCTGGATGTCTGGTATGTACGCAATTGGTCGCTGGAATTGGATATTATGATTCTCGTCAAAACCGCCGCGATCGTGCTGATGCGCAAGGGGAGTTACTAGTAAGGTTTCATGAAATGAGCCGAATATAAGCTTCAATAGAATCAATATATGATACTATTAGGAGAGATATTCGTTTCATGAAGGTGTATAATGGCGCAAAAAGCAGCAAAGTGGATATGGCAGCATCCTGACTATCCCAACTTTGTATATGACGAAGGGATACTTGCTCCGTTAATCAGTAAAATAGACTATCAGCGGGGGGTACTGGACGGTATAGCCAAACTGTTTATGCAACAAGAGTTAGAGAAAATTGAAATAGATGTTTTAACAGATGAGGCGGTGCATACTTCTCTGATCGAGGGGGAAGTATTTCAAAGAGAGAGTGTCCGCTCTTCCTTTCGTAAGAAACTGGATAAAGATTTTGAAAATAGCGGTGACAACAAGTACAGCACAGCAGTGACGGACAGTCTTGCCGCAGTGTTGCTTGACTGCAGCCTGAATAAAGAACCTCTCTCGGTTGAACGATTGCACGGATGGCACAATGCGTTGTTTGAGAATAGCTATAGCCGACTGGAGAAGATCCGAATAGCCCAGTTCAGAGAACAGGACAATATGGAAGTGGTTTCCGGAGCAATCGGCTTTGAGAAGGTGCATTACAAAGCGGTACCGGCATCGAAAATTGAGGAGGATATAGAAAGGTTTCTGGACTATTGTCAAAACAGTGCGGACAATCTCTATATCAAGAGCGCTATTGCCCATCTTTGGTTTGTTTCTATACACCCTTACGATGATGGCAACGGGAGAATTGCCAGAGCGATTACAGACTATATTTTGTCTGGTTCCGCAAAAGCCACCCGGTTTAAACTTTACTCAATATCCGCTGCAATCAATAAAGATCGCAAAGGGTATTATGAAATTTTGGACAGGACGACTAATCTGTTTATCAACAGGAATTTTGACATCACACCCTGGCTTGTGTGGCATTTGAATACCTTGCAAAATGCACTGACCGATGCGCTGCAAAATATTGAGTATCTGGTACAAAAGACGAAGTTTTGGGATGCACACAGGTTGCAGCCGCTGAATGAACGGCAGATCAAAGTGTTAAATAAATTGCTGGACAAAGGTGCGCAAAATTTTGAAGGCGGGCTAAGTACGAAAAAATATATTGCTATGACAAAAGTGAGTAAAGCGACAGCGGTAAGAGATATCGCACAGCTTATGTCGTTTGGCTGCATTCGGCAAATCGAGGGTACCGGCGGCAGAAATATAAGATATATGATCGATTTTAGCACTTCATGAGAACTGTTTTTGCAGGCGAATCATAATCTATTTAGGATATAATCAACTAAAAATAACAGGCAATACACAGGCTGGAAAGAGGAATAAAAGCACGATGATATTGATGATAGATAACTACGACTCTTTTACTTATAATATTGTCCAGTATTGTCTGGAACTTGGTGCCGATTTGAAGGTGATACGTAACGATGAGATGGATGTCAGCGCGATTGACCGGCTCAATCCTGAGAAGATTATCATCTCTCCCGGTCCTGCGACGCCGAATGAGGCGGGGGTAAGTCTGGATGTAATTGATCGCTTTAAAGGCGAAAAACCGATTTTGGGGATTTGTCTGGGGCATCAGAGTATTGCGCAGAGTTTCGGCGGGGAGATTGTTCGGGCGAAAAATCTGATGCACGGGAAAACATCGCGCATCGAAGTCACCGCACCGACAACGGTTTTCAAAGCGCTTCCCGAAGAGTTTACCGCCACACGCTACCACTCGCTGGTGGTCAATCAGGAAAATCTGCCTTCCGTTATCAAGCCGACTGCCTACAGTAAAGATGATCATGAAATCATGGCACTGGAGATCGAAGGGTATGAGATTTACGGTATTCAGTTTCATCCCGAATCGATTATGAGTGAATATGGTCATGAAATGATTGACAACTTTTTGAAAATATGAACATACGGGTTGTTTTAGCGCTTTTTATTTTGATCGACACGTTGCTGCTTTTTTACGGAGCGAGTACGCTGTCGATCAGTTACAAAGAGGCGGTGATTTTTTACAACCAGAATAACTTTATCCACCATCTTGTCCGTTTTTCCACGTCGCTGTTCGGGCAAAATGATTATGCGTTGCGATTGCCGTTTATTTTGTTTCATATCGGTAGTATTTTACTGGTCTATAAAATCAGCAAATTTTTTCTCTCCCGTGAATTTGATCAGATGCTTTCTGTGGCGACGTTTATGCTGTTGCCGGGTATTGTCGGTTCGGCGCTTCTGGTCAATGCTTCGGGTGTGGCGATCTTTTTTACGCTCTTGTTTATCTGGCTCTTTTTAAACGGGTACAGACTCTGGTATATGTTGTTGCTGCCGCTTTTGCTGGGGGTGGACAACTCGTTTATGGTGCTCTATCTGGGCGTGTTTGCGTACGGGGTCTATACCAGAGACAAAGTGCTGGCGTTCTATTGCGGGGTATTGTTTCTTCTGGCGTTGGGTATTTACGGTTTCCCGATGCACGGCAAGCCTAAGGGCTATATTATGGATACGCTGATTTCATACAGTCTGATCTTTTCGCCGCTGGTGTTTCTCTACTTCTTTTATGCGCTTTATCGGATTTTGATGAAAGAGGAGAAAAATATTGTCTGGTTTATCTCTTTTATCGCGTTACTATTTTCCATTTTGATCTCTTATCGTCAGCGTATTTTGATCGATGATTTTGCACCGTATGTGGTGGTGAGTGTGCCGCTGATGGTGAAGATGTTCATGACGAGTTACCGGGTGCGTCTGCCGGAAAACAGGCGTGGACACAAGGTGATGTTTATTATTGTCTTTGCTATTTTGTTTATGAACTTTATTGCAACATATACCTATAAATTTTTATATCTGGTACTGGAGCATCCGCGAAAACATTTTGCTTATAAGTACAATATTGCCAGAGAATTGGCGGAAAAATTACATGCCATGGGTGTTCAAAAAGTAACAACAGACAGGAAGATGCAGCTTCGTCTGCGTTTTTACGGTATAGGGCAGGGTAGGGAGTATCTTCTTCAGACAAAACCGTATGCTCCTGAGGATCAAAAAGTTACGATAAGTTACATAAAAAAGCCTGTAAAAGTCTATTTTGTTTCAAAAGTAAACAAATAAATCTCCATATTTTAAATATTCAATCTAATTTTAGCGCCCTCTCACCTTCTGCCTGATAGAATGTAGCAAATTTTTTAAAGGAGAGACAATGGCTCAAAGAGCTATACGCGAGTATGACGGGAAAGCATTATTTG
>JALWRO010000146.1 GCA_027080605.1 Campylobacterales bacterium | reverse complement strand
GTTCAAGTCCTCTCGTCCGCACCATTGTTTTATTCCAACTCCGACCAACACCGTGCGCGCGTGGTGAAATTGGTAGACACGCAAGATTCAGGTTCTTGTGCCTTCGGGTGTGGAGGTTCGACTCCTCTCGCGCGCACCACTTTTTAACTCTCCATTATTTCAATAGCATATTAGAAGCACTGCGATGTGCAAGAATAAACTCATCGATACGAATCTGCAACATAGGGTCAACTTTGAGAATGTTTCTCTCCTGTGTACCCAGTAATCCCTGCACTTCTGCTTTCATGAGTTTTTCACGACTCATAATACCGATCATCGCCATGTCCAGATTACGCTGATCCTGTTTGGAACAAAGCATCACCGACATCACATCGGCTATTTTGTTATTGGTCATGGTGATAAACAGCGTATTACCGGTCTCCTGACTGACCAGTGTAAAGAGTGTTTGCTTTTGAAATATCTCCACCTTACCCGATGAGACTCTGTTGACCGGAGCATTTTCCACCACACTATAATCAGCACGTACATGCAGCGCCACTTCCCAAAAAACCGCTTCACCGTCGCGATTGTTGAAACTGCCGTAAAAGTAGAGATACCACGCACCGACAAGCTCTTTCAAAACCTCATCTTCAATCCCGATAATCTCTTTTCCATTCTTGATCGCTTCATACCCTGCCGACAACTGCCGAATAGTTTGAAAATCATTTCTGAGTGATTTAACTTTTTCACTGTTACGTGTTACCGTAAACATATTGCGGTACGACGAACGTCCTTTGAAAACCGCATCTTTTCCATGTTTCGTACAGCAAAAGTCATAACTGTCAACCCGAAATTCAACAGCACGTTGCTCTACAAAACTGAGCTTCACCCCGGCATCATCCAGCGCCTTGCACACTTTTCGCATTGCATCGTTGCGGTAGTCTTCTCTCTTTTTGATGACAAACACTATTTCCAGCACAAGCCCGCTTGTCACCAGTTCCGTAAAGAGTGTCAAAAGCGGCTTTTTGTCTCCCGGAGCCTGAAACAAAAAGATATTTTCACTGGCATCGTAGAGCGGCAACACCATCTGCACCTCTTCATGAGGATGAAACTGCAAATATCGTACAAATTCCAGATAAACCCGTTTTCGGTCATGTAGAAAATAGTCCTGTTGTTTAGCAAATTTATCGAACATTCTCTGAAAAACATGAAACTCCGTAAAGACCATATGGTGCATGATCGACGTATCGATTGCGTTTGAGTATTTCACATTGGAAAAGAAGGTGTGAATATCTTTGATCTTACGCTGATACTTTCCAATATGATCCGCATCGATTTTTATCTCCGGATCGAGTGCATAAATATTCTCTTTTGCTTCAAGTCTCTGTGTTTCATTTAAAATAAGATAGAGCTGCTCTTTTTCTTCGTCACTGAAACGACGCTTACTGAAAACCACTTTTTTCGCAACCGGTGTATGTCCGTTTGCATCGTCAATCCCGATAGCAAGACCGTAGTAATTGTCGTTAAACAGGGTGTTCACGGAACTTGTCGCCAGTGCGGTGTTAAAGACGATATGCACAGAATCATCGGCATTTTCAAATACCAGTACAAGCTGTTTGCCTCTTTCTTTTATACACCCTTTGTAGCTACCCAGATGTTTTTTCATCACCGGCGGCGTAACGGTTACAGATAACCCCTCCTCTGGTTTTAGATTTTTACTTTCAGTATAATTCACCTCATAGTAGACCAGGTTATTCACATTGTGAATAACTTCTTCATGATGGCTGTGATCAAACATATAAATATATCTGTAAGAAAGATTCAAACCAACGGAAGCTTTTTGTAAATAGGTAACATACTGACCAACTCTTTTTTTGAAAGTGTCGATATCGCTCTCGAAAAAAAGCGTTGCATCAAAAAGAGGCTGCCCGTGCATCACCCATTTGCTGATTTTACAGCTTGGAAAAATTTTTTGAAGACGCTCTTTATCGACACGCTGTTTACGCAACATGGAGGCAAGAGCTTTTTTTCGGTTCCCGCGATAAGAGGCTTTTTTCAGTAAATTTTCATCGGAAAGCGATTCCACCAATTCCAAGAGCTCATGATGAAAAAGATGTTCGTAAATATAATTGACTTTTTCCCACATAAGTCTATTGTCATTTAACTTCTCCTGACGTGTTTTGCCCATCTTCTTTTCCATATTTAATCTTAACTGATTTCAATAATATCCTAATTTCATCAATAATTCAAATACCCGCTATTAATCCCTGAATTATGGGATTTGTTTCAATTCCAAAAGCGGTATTGACAGAATTACAAAAGGTAACTATGATAAGAAAAACAGCAAAGGAGAATATCATGAAGTTATATAGCGACATAAAGTTTTTTTACCGGGGATTTTCGTTTGTCAATACAAATATGATTCTGGCTGGAGGATTGTTAATGCTCTCTTTACTAAAAGTAATATATAAGAAATTTTTACACCTCATCCGTGATATCATCGATCCGGATATTAACTACAACTCCATCGAAGATATGATAGAGTAAACATGGTCGGAGCGACAGGATTTGAACCTGCGACCTCTACCACCCCAAGGTAGTGCGCTGACCAGACTGCGCTACGCCCCGTAAAAAAACCTGTTTATTATAGCAAAAAAAGCTCAAACTCTAAACAAACCGATCGGTTGTCCGATTATATAACCAATGAATACGAAAAAAATCTAAAAGGTATTGCAGCAGTGATTCTCAACGTTATGAAACCATCCATTGCATTCATGAACAAAATACCTTTCAAGATTAAAATTATTGCCACTATCTCTATACTGTTCGTGCTGTTGATTCTCCCTTCTCATAACATTCTTCATGACTATTTTGAAAAAACCGACCAGCTGGAGCGGCAGACGACGGGACTGCAATACACCCGTAAACTACAGGAGATCATCTATCTGATTCAAATGCACCGTGGATTGAGTAACAGTTACTACCGGGGCACCAAAGGGCTGAAACGAAAAATCATTGCCAGCGAAACCGAAATCAAACAAAAACTGGCACAATTTATTCAATTTGACAGGAAACATTTCAATCTGCTCAAACAAAACAAAAATTTCATAGAAGCACTCAGTACCGTCAAACTCATCGAGTTTCACCATATTCGCCAAAACATCTCGACAGAGGAACTTTTCAGCTTACACAGTAAAATTATCGCATCACTCATCAAAAGTCTCCAGCAAAGTGTCAAAGGCAGCACTTTTTACAGTCAGGATACCCAGCCTATTAACGCCATAGCATCACTCCTCTCTGACAAACTGCTCTATCTTCAGGAGTATACGGCACAGCTCAGAGGAATTGCGGCAGGTCTCTTTTCCCAAAAACACCTAAACAAAAAACAGAAAGAGACTGTCCTTCAAAAATATACACTCATCAACGCCCTCAAAAGCAATCTGCGCGGCAACCAACTCCCCAAAGAGACACCCTATTTCCTGAAAATCAAACAACAGAGCGAACTGGCTACCTACAAACTGGAAGATATTCTGGATATTGTCAATAAACATATTCTTTTAAACAACAGCAATACCCTGACCTACAACGGTCAACTCTTCTTCGATCAGGCAACCATGGCCCTGAAAGAGCAAACCAAACTGTACGATATTCTTCTGGAAAGTTATCAGACACTCGTCACTACACTCAAACAGAGAACACACACCACATTTCTCTTTTTCCTGGCAGGTTTTCTGGCTATCATTTTCACTTCGCTCTACCTGTTCGGCGTTCTCTACCACTCCGTCAACCAAAACCTGACGCAGCTTAAAAACGCATCGATGCATATGACCAAAGGCAATATGGATATCGAACTGGATATTCATACCAAAGATGAAATCGGAAACGCACTGCTCGCTTTCGACACTATGCGTCATGAACTTCGCAAAACCCTCTCCTTTCTGGACAACTATAAAATGGCAATCGACGAAAGCAGTATTGTCAGCAAAACCGATAAAAAAGGCATTATTACCTATGTCAATAAAAAATTCTGTGAACTCTCCGGCTATACGGAAAAAGAGCTCCTGGGAAAACCGCACAATATCGTCCGCCATCCCGATACCCCCAAAGAGGTATTCAAAGAGATGTGGGCAACGATTAAACAGAAAAAGATATGGAAAGGGATTGTCAAAAACAGAACAAAACACGGCAAAGACTACATCGTCGATGCAACTATTCTCCCTCTGCTGAATGAAGAACAGGAGATCATAGGCTACGTCGGCGTACGTCATGATATTACCGAACTCGAACGCTCCAAAGAGGAGATACAAAAACAGAAAATCGACCTTCTCACCAAACTGCCGAACCGTAACCAGCTACAGGAAGATCTGGTTGGCATGAAGTCCCCTGTCCTCTTTTACTTCAATATTGACAATTTTGCCGACCTCAACGACTTTTACGGTACAACTACCGGAGACAACGTGCTGATTTTTATTGCTTCTCTTTTCCACAAAATCAGTGCACAAAGTGACCTGCGTTCTTACAAACTGCAGGGAGATGAGTTTGCCGTTTTGTTTGACGCGGCGGCACATCCTCAGCAAAACTACAACGCCGTCTGCGGGCAGATCATTAACCATCTGGAAACCAGCACGATCGACTGTGACAATAACAGGTGCGTCAGTATTACTATCAGCGGAGGTATCGCACTTCATGAAGCAAATGACAACCCGTTAAATCTTTTGACCTACGCTTCACTGGCACGCAAAACGGCAAAACAGGAAAACAAAAAGTTTTTGACATATGACAGAAATATGCGAAACGAACAGAACTATGAAAACAATATCACCTGGATTCGAAAAATCAAAAAAGCGCTCCATGAAGAGCGTATCGTAACTTTTTTTCAACCGATCATCTCCAATACCACCGGAGAAATCGAAAAGTATGAATCCCTCGTGCGTCTGGTCGAGGAGGACGGCAAAGTCGTTTCGCCTTACTTCTTTCTGGAAATTGCCAAAAAAGCGAAACTTTACGAGAAGATCACCAAAGTTGTCATCGACAGAACATTTGCAGCTTTTGAAAACACACCCTACGACTTTTCGCTCAACCTGACCATCGAAGATTTGAAAAATGAAGAGATTGTCAACTATATCTACCGCAAGCTGCATACCGCCGGTCATGCAAACCGTGTCATTTTTGAGATCACCGAATCTGAAGAGATTCATGACTACAAAACAATCAACCGCTTTGTCCAAAACGTCAAACAGTACGGCGCCAAAGTAGCTATCGACGATTTTGGCAGCGGCTACGCCAATTTTGAACATATTCTGGAGATAGATGCCGATTTTATCAAAATAGACGGTTCGCTGATCAAAAATATCCACCAGGATGAAAAAGCGCGTGTCATTACCGAAGCAATCATCTCCTTTTCCCGGAAACTCGGCAAAAAGACCATCGTCGAATATGTACACAACAAAGAGGTACTGCACGTCGTACGAACACTCGGCGCCGACTACTCACAGGGATTTCACCTCGGCGAACCCTCTCCCCATATTCTTTCCAAAACAGCTCTTTTGGCACACTAACCACTCCCCCTGCTCTTGAAAGTAGAGATTTTAGTTCCACCGGACAGGGTGTAGCTAAAGCAACACTTCCGAAAAAGAAGTTGCCCCTGCTCCTCTAAAAGTGATATAATTAGATACAAGGTTTTATTACCATAGAGGAGTGTGTAATGCATGTATACAGATTTATCGTCACCGGAAGGGTTCAGGGTGTCTTTTACAGAAAAAGTATCCAACAAATGGCATCTTTGGGACAAATCCCCGGATACGTCCGCAATCTTCCCGATGGAAGTGTCGAAG
>JALWRO010000145.1 GCA_027080605.1 Campylobacterales bacterium | reverse complement strand
CTTTAATTGGTGCTATAATACTTGTGATTGTCGCTTTGTTTTATGTTAATATTGATAAAAAACAACACTATCCGTCATATTGGTTTTAGTTTGTTGATAACAAAGCATAGAGACTGTGCAAAAACCTTCTTAAATACCCCTGAAATTCACCGGATCAAAACCGTAAAAAAGGTATAATAATATATCAAATCCAGATATACCGGGCTTTAAAGAGAGAAGAGATGCCAAAATACAAACAGGGATAAAACCGAAAACAAGCGTTGCTTCTTCTTCCGTCAGTGGAAGATTATGTTGATGAGAATAATCCTGTTTGTGCAATCGATGCCTATGTCAATATACTGGATATGTCAAAACTTGGGTTTTTCACCAAAAAGAAGAATAGCAGCGACGGACAACCGCCATACAGTCCTGCACTGATGTTAAAAATCTATATCTACTATATGCGATGGCTTCCTGGTCATCTGACACTAAATCTCAGGAGAAATTGTAGAGTGTCAGATTAAGTGTTGGCTAGTACAGTGAAGGTCAGCAGGCATAAATTTCCTGCTGACGCTGAAGTCTATCTTCTCTCAGCCAAAGCTTCAAGATGTTTAAAATAGGCATCCATATCTAAGTCGGTTTTTCTGGCAACACCGTCTTCGATAGCTGCTTTTGCAACGGCACTTGCTACATAAGGAAGTACTCTTTTGTCAAATGGTGAAGGGATGATGTAATCAGGACCGAAAGTCATGTCATCGCCTCTGCCATGCGCCTCTTTTACATAGTCAGGTACCGGCTCTTTAGCCAGTTTTGCAAGCGCTTTTGAAGCTGCCATTTTCATGTTTTCAGTAATTTTTGTCGCTCTGACATCCAGTGCACCTCTGAAGATTTGAGGGAAACCTAAAACATTGTTTACCTGGTTTGGATAATCACTTCTGCCGGTTCCGATGATAACATCTGCTCTTGCCTCTTTTGCCAGAGGTGGTTTTATTTCAGGATTTGGATTTGCACAGGCAAAGATGATAGGACTATCCGCCATAGAAGCCACCATCTCTTTTGAAATCAAGTCCGGTCCACTGAGTCCAAGAATCATATCTGCACCTTTACATGCATCTTCGAGTGTTCTGTCCGGCGTATCAAAAGCAAATTTTTGTTTATACTCATTCAGATCATCTCTCCCCGAATGAATAACACCTTTGGAATCAAGCATTGTGATATTTTTTACACCCAGAGCCTTATACATGGTCGCACATGCGATACCGGAAGCGCCCGCACCGATAACGACGACTTTCAGATCTTCCGCTTTTTTACCGCTCATATCAAGTACATTGATAAGCCCGGCTGTGGTAATAACCGCTGTTCCATGCTGGTCGTCATGAAATACAGGAACATTACAGATCTCTTTCAATCGTTCTTCAATAACGAAACATCTTGGTGCAGATATATCTTCTAAGTTTATACCACCGAAACTATCTGCTATTCTGGCAACTGTTTCGATAATTTCTTCCGTATCTTTTGTATTGAGTTCAATATCAACTGCATCAACATTGGCAAACTTTTTAAACAAAACGCCTTTACCTTCCATAACCGGTTTACCGGCGAGGTGTCCTATGTCCCCAAGACCTAAAACTGCTGTTCCGTCACTTACAACTGCAACCAGGTTTCCTTTGTTTGTATAGTCATATGCTTTCTCAATATCTTTTTCTATCTCAAGACAAGGATATGCTACACCGGGACTGTAAGCCATAGACAAATCTTCTTCTGTATTACATGGTTTTGTAATAAGCGTTCCTGTTTTGCCGTTTGTGTCAAACTCATTTTGTGCCTTGTGATAGTTCAGACTATCTTGTTCAAAGTTACTCATTTTTTCTCCTGCTGATTTTTTTATAGCCCTACCCCTTAGGAGGTAAACCCTAAAATTTGAGCTGGCTCATTTTAACATAGAATAAATTAAATTTTAAGTAATTGAAATTTGTAAGGTTATTTTTACTAATACTTTTTGTAAAAAGAGACTCAGCTTTTTTTGTTCTTTCGCTGTTCAAGGCGTCTTTTTTGTAAAAGCTCGCGTCTTTTCTGGAGTTTGTCGCGGATGTTTTTGATCTTGTTGAGTTCATGATCTTCGAGGTTGACTTCCGCTTCTTCGATCTCCTGACCCACTTTGACTTCCAGCATTTCGGATTTTCGCATCGCGAGTATCTGAGATGTAAAGACACTGCGATGTCCGGTAATCAGAAAACTGATGACGGCGCTCAATGCGGCGTAATGGGCAATTTCTATACCGAAAAGTTCCACAGCCATGATGGTGGCGGCAATAGGTGTGTTGGTGGCGCCTGCAAGGACACTGACAAATCCCAGTGCAGCAAAAAGAGCAATATGGCTATCGCCTGTCAGCAGTGCGAAACTGTGACCGCTTGTGGCTCCGATATAAAAGATAGGGGTGATGATACCGCCGCTGCCGCCCACACCGAGTGTGAGTGACGTAAAGACTGTTTTGAGCAAAAAGGCGTACCATGGAAGGTTTTGTGTATAGGCAGGGTTGGGGTCGAGTGTATCTTTGATTGTCTCCAGACCCAGACCGAGGTATTCATCTCCGAATATCAGGGCAAGGATGACAATCACTATACCGCCGATAACTGCTTTCCAGTAGGGGTGCAGTTTGATGCGTTTGATGTGCTGATGTGTCCAGGAAACCATTGTTACCACCACGTCGGATACCAGTCCGAAAAAGAGTCCTGCAAGGACAACTTTCAGGATCAGCGGCAGGTCGAGTGCAACGTTTTGGTAAAAGTGAAGGTCGAAATAGGTGTAGTGAATGCCCAGAAACTGTGCCGTCGTAAATGCTGCGAAACCGGCGATGAAAGAGGGCAGAAGTACATCGTACATAATCACCCCGATAACCAGTACTTCCACGCCAAAGATCGCACCGGCGATAGGGGTGCCGAAAACCGAAGCAAATCCTGCACTGATACCGCAGATAACCAGTTTTTTTCTGTCCGATTTGTGAAATTTAAGCATATTGGAGACAAAAGATGCCGCACCTGCACCGATCTGTGCACCCGGTCCCTCTTTCCCTACGGAACCGCCGGCAAAAATGGTCAGCAGCGTAGCCAGCAGTTTGACGGGAATTACTTTGATATCGATTTTTCCGTGATTTTTGTGTACCGCTTCGATGACTTTTTCGGTACCGTGTCCCTCTGCAGTAGGGGCAAAAGTACGTACTATCCAAACAGTAATGAGCAGTGCAAGAGGAAGCAGGTAATAGTAGTGAAAAGGTACAATATCACGATTCTCCTCGCCTATACCGAGTATGGTTAAAAAGACGGTAACAATAGCTCCGATCATCACTCCGATAAAAGAGGAGAGGAACATCCATTTGGTGACACTGAAAAAGATTGCGGTTTGTTCGGTAAAATGTCTTCTCATCAACTGCCTGTGGAATATAAGATGATTTTATTATATCATAACTTTTATTATAGATTTAAAATATAAAAATTATTGTATTTTCAGTTTTTATACAGAATGAGAAAGAAATACACATTATTACAATAGAAGAGGGAAGCTTTATTTAGAATTTTTTCCAGAACTCTCCTGTAAAGAGCAGTGCTACCGTGTAAAACTCCAGTCTTCCGGCTATCATGGCAAAAGAGAGGATGATTTTGTCGACATCGTTGAAAAAGGCGTAGTTTTGTGCCGGACCGGTGAGGGCAAAACCGGGTCCTACATTTCCTACGCAGGCAAGGGCGGTTGAGATTGCTGTCAGCGCATCAAATCCTCTGGAAAAGAGATAAAATGAGACGAACAGGTTGGTGATAATAAAGAGCAAAATAAACCCGGTGGTTGAGTTGATAATAGTCGAAGAGGTTTTCTGTTTGTCGATAAAGATATTGACCATCGCATGGGGATGCAGACTCTTTTTCAGTTGTGCGGTCAATGTTTTAAAGAGTACAATGTAGCGAATCACTTTGACACCGCCGGCGGTGGAACCTGCGTTTCCACCCACAAGCATAGCAACGAAAATGACGCTGACGGCGATATGTCCCCACTGTTCATAGTCAAGTGTCGCAAACCCTGTGGTTGTCAGTACCGAAGCGATGGTAAAAAAGGAGTGTGTGGCGGCGTGAAACAGGTTGTCACTGTCAAATCCCGCAACGACCAGTGTCAGGGTAACGGAGAGCAGCAAAAAGAGTGTCAGATACCACAGCGGTTCTTCTCTCCGGTAGCCTTCCGTATTACCTCCGGTAAAGAGTTTCAGGTGTGCAAGAAAGTTGATACCGGAGATAATCATGAAGAAAGTCGTGATCCAGAAAATTTCCGGAGAGTTAAAATAGCCTATAGAACTGTTTTTCGTAGAGAATCCTCCTGTCGAGATAGTGGAAAAGGCGTGGTTGATACTGTCGAACCAGCCCATTCCCGCCAGATGCAGCGCAATAAGATCAAGCAGGGTAAAGAGCAGGTATATACCCCAGAGCTGGATGGCGGTATCTTTGATTTTCGGTGTTACCTTCTCCATCTTTACACCGGTCGATTCCGCTTTGAAAAGTGCCATGGAACCGCTGGGATTGATCAGCGAAAAGAGCCCCACACCCAGTACGATAATCCCCATACCGCCCAGCCAGTGGGTCAGACTGCGCAAAAGGAGTATGCTTTTGGGCAGCGATTCGATGTCGGTATAGATGGTCGCTCCGGTCGTGGTAAAACCGCTGATGGCTTCGAAGAAACCGTCTGCCCAGGAGATATCGCTGTAGAGTATCAGCGGAACAGCGCCGCCGAAACCGAGCAAGATCCACACAAGGTTTACAGAGAGAATACCGTCTTTGATGCTCAGCTGCATCCGGTGTTTTTGCAGCACTAAAAAGAGTGTCATATTGATTCCGAACAGAAGTGCGTCAAAGAGTATGAAACTATAGATATCTTCATGATAGTACCAGCCGGCACCGATCGGCAGCAGAAAGAAAATACTCAGTGCCACTCCGATGACGGAGAGAAATTTCAGTACATTTTTCAGAGCGTGTATATCCATTTTTGTAACATCTCCTCATCTTCGGTTTTGCCAAACAGTACAATGGTATCGCCTTCTTCCAGCGGTGTAAAATCTTTTTTGGTGTAGATGATTTCATCTCTCAGCTGAAACAGCAGGGTGTCGGGAATGTCCGCCGGTTTGACAGTTTTGCCGATCAGCGGTGATTCCGGATAGATTTTGCGTAAAAACATAACAGCATCGCCGCCGCAGAAGTGACGGACGTTGACAATGTTGCTGGAGCCGATATGCTCGATGATGGCATAGTGCGTACCGATTTTCGATCCCCTGACGACGACAATACCCAGCTGATGCATCAAAGAGTAGTAAGCCGGGTCATTGTTGACCGCGACCACTTTTTCGATGTTGAACTCTCTGGCTTCGATACATTTGACAATATTTTTTTCATCGTTTTGGGTGGCGGAGATGATCATGTCGGCGTTTTTCAACCCTTCCGTTTCAAAAAGGTTGTGTTCTTCGAACGGCGCGTTGATAATGGTAACACGATCCTGGAGCAGTTCCGAAGCAGCCCTGCAATAGTCTCTGTTTCTTTCGATCAGTTTAATAGAGAGGTTTTTGTCTGCGAGTGCCAGGGCAATGCGGCGGGCGGAAGCACCTCCTCCGAAAATAACGACATTTTTGATGGTTGCAGGCATTCTGGTTTCGAGTTGCTGACAGAGAGAGCGAATCTCTTTGGGATTGCCGAAAAGATAGACCAAATCCCGTTCCTGTAAAATAGTATGTTCTTCCGGGATGATAAAATCTTTCTGGCGTTCGATGCCCACCGCGACGACAGATTCGCTTTCGATATCGCTGAGACGATACTGTCGCTCATCG
>JALWRO010000144.1 GCA_027080605.1 Campylobacterales bacterium | reverse complement strand
GCTGGGAAGTTGTCGTTTCATGTGTGATGAAAGCGGTTGTCTGCGGTTTAAGAGAGAACTCAAAGAGATCATCTCCATTACCAACCGTAAAAGAGATCTCGATGTTATGCACACGAAGTTGGTAACACTTGAGGAAGATGTGAAAAACCCGGATTTACAAAAAGCGTTTGACAGGCTTCATGAAAAGATTTTAGAAGAAAGAAGCAGAGAAGCGCGTTATAGCAAAGCCTATTTGCAAAGCAGTCGTTTTACAGAGATTATGAAAAGCTATAAACATTTTCTCAAAGGAGGATATCGGCAAAGTACAACGATTTATGCCCGGTACGCAGTTTTACCGGTATGTGATTATGTTATTTTGACACACTTCATGAAGACTAAAAAGCGTATCAAAAAGATCAGCGGAGAGCAGGATGATGCACCACTACTTCATAAACTCAGGATCGATTTTAAGAAAATGCGTTATCTCCTGGAAAATTTTCAAAATTTTTATTCACATAACAAAATAGAAAAGTGTATCAAAGAGGTGAAAAAATTACAGAAGCTTCTGGGCGCTTTTCATGACGGGTATCAGCAGCGGCTGATTTTTGAAAATCTGCGCAAACAGCAAAAAGAGGAAGAGGTGATATTTTTGCTTGAAAATGTGATTTTGCCGCAGTTGCATACAGCGCAGTATAAGGAGATAATTTCCATTGAAAAACGGGTGCAACGGTTTTTGGAGTCGGAACCGAGATACCGTGCACTTTTCGTACCGCCTGCTAACGGAAAAATCTGATACTCAGCGGATACTCCCACAAAAGACCGTCATTTGCTTTGATGCCGCCGATAATTGCCAGAATGAAGATGGCGATTTTCAGCAGCAACAGCAGCACAATACCGATTCCCACATATACCAGAAAAAAAGCGATAAGACCGTAAATGAAGTAAGATAGCATCCAGTTGAGGACAATTTTGCCGTGTTTGTCAATAAAGGGCGACTCCTCTTTTTTGATCTGCCACATGACGATGACAGCCACCAGACCGGCAAACGGAAAGAGCATATTGAGAAGCTGCGCGAAGTGGATATACATCGCCCAGTTGCGTTCCCATTTTGCAGGCATGGCGGACTCCTTCATTTTTTTGGGCTATTATACTATAATTGTCGGAAAAAAAATAAGGAGCGACTATGGCGGCAGTAATATTTGAATCGACGATTAAAAGCAATCCCGTGGGGAGATGGTATATTGAACTCAAAGATACTACGGAAGAGGATAGGGTAGAGTACTGTCTCGATATGGATGAGTATGCGCAGAAAATCGAAGATATGGGCGCAGAGTACGGTGGAGAGATTGAAGTGCACTGGAAAGCGGACGAAAACGTGACACAGCAGCAACTCAACGAAGTGCGTATGGAGATCGCCCGCTGGGAACAGCAAATGCAGGAAGATGCACAGGGCGATCTGCCGTTGTAATAAAACAAAAAATTTATAAAAATCATAACAAGGAAGAAACAAACAGATGTCAACAATACAAATATGGCACAATCCAAGATGCAGTAAATCACGGGAAGCATTGAAAGTTTTGGAAGAGAACGGTGTAGAAGCGGAAGTGGTGAAATACCTGGATGTTCCGCACACCAAAGAGGAGATCAAAAACCTCCTGAAAATACTGGGCTTGCAATCGGCAAGGGAGTTGATGCGTACCAAAGAAGCGATCTATAAAGAGCTGGGTTTGAAAGATGTGGAAGATGAAGAGAAGCTGATCGAGGCGATGGTGGAACATCCGCGGCTTATCGAAAGACCGATTGTCATCAAAGATGACAAAGCGGTGATCGGTCGTCCCGTGGAAAAAGTGGTCGAACTGGTGAAGGAGCAAGGATGTTAAGTGCTGTAAACCTGACGCAGCGTTATGGAAAGCGTGTGCTTTTCGAGAAGATCAATCAGACTTTCGACAAAGGCAAACGATACGGATTGATCGGAGCCAACGGAGCAGGTAAGAGTACATTTCTCAAAATTCTTTCCGGAGAGATCGAGCCTACAGAAGGGGAAGTACAGATTCAGCCGGGTCTGAAGATGGGAGTGCTTAGCCAAAACCAGCACGCTTTTGATGATTTTACACTAAGAGATGCCGTACTGTACGGAAACAAGCGTCTGTACGATGCCCAGAAAGAGAAAGAGAAGCTCTACATGGAGGGCGATTTTGAAGACGATGCGGTCAACAATCGTCTGGCAGAGCTGGAGATCATCTGTGCGGAGGAAGATCCGACGTATGAATCGGATGTGCATATCGAAAAATTGCTTGAAGCGCTCGGTTTTGAAGCGAGTATGCACGATGTAAAAATGAGTTCGCTGACAGGCGGGGACAAGTTTAAAATCCTTCTCGCGCAGGTGCTTTTTCCCAAACCCGATATCCTGCTTCTGGATGAGCCGACCAACAACCTTGATATGGAAGCGATCGCCTGGCTGGAGCAGCAGCTCAAACGTCATAACGGCACACTGGTGGTTATTTCACACGACAGACACTTTTTAAATGCCGTCGTGACGCATATTCTCGATCTGGATTTCAAGACGATCCGTGAATTTACCGGAAATTACGATGAGTGGTATATCGCGGCAAATCTGATTGCCAAACAGCAGGAAGCGGATCGTAACAAAAAGATGAAAGAGAAAGAGCAGCTGGAAAACTTTATTCGCCGTTTCTCCGCCAATGCTTCCAAAGCGAAACAGGCTACCAGTCGCCAGAAGCAATTGGATAAACTCGATCTGGGAGAGATACAGATCTCAAGCAGACGTGATCCGAGTATTATGTTCAAGCCTTGCCGTGAGATCGGACAGGAGGTTTTGGAAGTGGAAGATCTCTCCAAAAGTTACGGCGATAAAAAAGTGTTTGAAAACATTACGTTTAAAGTGGAGAAGGGGGACAAGATCGCCCTTATCGGTACCAATGGTGTGGGTAAAACAACATTGCTGGAGATTATTACTGAAAATATGAAGCCCGATACAGGAACGGTCAAGTGGGGTCAGACCATCTTTACAACCTATTTCCCTCAGAACACGACGGAAGTGGTTAAAGGGGAAGAGAATCTTTACGGCTGGATTCAGGGATTTAGCAAAGATTGGCATATTGACGAAATCCGTAAATGTCTGGGGCGTATGCTCTTTTCCGGTGAGGAACAGGAGAAAAAGGTCGATGCCCTCAGCGGTGGCGAAAAACACCGTCTCATGATGAGTAAGATGATGATGGATTCCGCCAATTTCCTGATTATGGATGAGCCTGACAACCACCTCGATCTGGAAGCGATTGTATCACTGGGGGAGGCGCTCTATAACTACGACGGCAATGTCATCTGCGTCTCTCATGACCGTGAGTTGATCGATGCATTTGCAAACAGAATCATCGAACTGAAACCGGACGGTACCTATGTGGATTTTAAAGGAAATTACGAAGCGTATCGTGAAGAGATGAATCAGTAAGAAGTGCACAGAGGTATCAGTTTCGGCTGATACCTCATGAAGTTATTTGATATATTTTAAAATAGTTTCGTTTGGAACCATACCTATAAACTGTCTTTTGATATTTCCTTCTTTATCAAATACCATCATATAGGGAATTTGTCCTTTCCATCCGGTATTTGCTCTGACAAACGATACCAGATCCCAGGCATAGTCGAGATTGACAACCGGATAGTTGATACCTTTTTCTTTGATGAAAGCATTCAGGTCATCGTTGCTCATCTGTGTCTGTACCTGTACACCGATAATCTGCAATTTGTCTTTATTCTCTTTTTGCATTTCGATAAGGTGGGGAATTTCAAGCAGACACGGCGGGCAGTAGGGACCGAAAAAATCGAGTAAAACAGCTTTCCCTTTAAACTTGTCAAAAAGAAATCCGTTTTGTGTCACGGTGATGGTCACCGGTTGCCCTGTTGTTGTGTTTAACTCGATGTTTTGTACTTCCTGTGCCTCTTTTGCCTGTGCCGTGGTAAGGAAAAACGCTCCAAGCAGCAGTGCTGCAAAACCTGTTTTGAAAACCCGTTTAAATATCTTCATATTATTAACCTTAAGTGTAAGTTATCTTATTTTTAAAAGATTTGAATTTTAGTATTATATTAATTAAATGTGTATTAATCGTGTATGGTATAATATACCGAAAACATAGGAGAAAGTATAGTGAAATTAACACACCTTGATGAAAAAGAGAGACCGAAAATGGTCGATGTCACAGACAAAGACAATACCGTCCGAATAGCGGTCGCCAGCGGTACCATTACAATGAGTCAGGAAGCGTTTGATATGATCGTTGCCAATCAGACCAAAAAGGGACCGGTACTGCAAACTGCCGTCATTGCGGCGATTCAGGGTGCAAAACAGACATCGACACTCATTCCCATGTGCCATCCGCTGATGTTGACATCGGTTAAAGTGGATGTTGTCGAGTTGCCGAATTTGCCCGGTTTCAGACTGGAAGTTATTGCAAAACTGACCGGCAAAACCGGTGTGGAAATGGAAGCGCTGACAGGTGTGAGTGTCGGTCTTTTGACTATCTATGACATGGTAAAAGCCGTCGATAAATCGATGGTTATTTCAAATGTACAACTGGAATCCAAAAGTGGAGGGAAAAGTGGTGAATTTAAACGATAAAAAGCTGGAACTGGAATACCCTTGCAACTGGGACTATAAAGTGATTATCCATAAAGATTGCGATATTCATGACATTACCAGGTGTGTCTTTGGAGAGCGTGAATACAAAGTGGCGAAATCAAACAAAAGTAAAAGTGACAAATACCACAGTTACAAAGTATCGACGCTGGTACACAACGAGGATGACAGGAAAGAGCTTTTTGAGCAGTTGCGAAAAGATGAAAATGTCAAGATAGTATTGTAAAAGGCTATATCCCCAGCAGCATGCCGAAACTGACAGAGAGTTCATAATCGTTGCGATAACGGTTCTCATGTCTTTGCACAATGCGGGGAATCGTCTGAATATAGAACCATTTGCTGAGGTTGTGGATATAGCTGACACTCAGTGCCTGCCAGTCCTGCCTGTAGTTGCCTTCATGTTTGGCGACGGAACTGTACGATACCCAGTAGGTAAGATGGTTGCGTTTGTTAAAATGGTGGTGCAGTTTCAGGTGGTTGGTCAAACGCTTTTCATGATGGTTGTCTGCGTTTGCATCCCAGTCATTCGCCTGTGCGACAGTATAGACGTTGTTAAGAGGTTTGATAAAATTGAGCTCGACAGATTTGGCAATATATCTCTGAACAAAATAGTAATAGATATCTCCTCGTGTATAAATTGTAAAATTGTATTTGGGAAACGGAAAGCGTTTTTTGATGCCCAGCTCCTGATAGGGACCGAAAGGTCTGTGTACTTTAAAGCTGAATTTTGTGAAAAACTCCATATTTTTATGGCTTGAAAATCGATATTTTAAACCAATGTGAAATTTGTTGTCTTTGATGGCAGTTTCATTTTCCCTGTCTATCTGTCTGTTGTTCAGTTTGTCCAGAGATTGCTGACTGAATGTGATACGCCACTTTTTGCTCAGCTTTGGAAGGTCAATATGCCCACGAATGTTCAGTGAAACGGACAGATGTTTGTTTTTGCCTGTTTTTACAGATGCAATGATCCTTAGTCTGTTTTTAGTGATTCTTTTAGATGGCTTTGTACAGTTTTGTTCATCACCCTTCTCTTTGTCGATATTGCATAAAAGTGTATGGTATTGTACAGTGAGGGTATTTCGCGCTTTTTCCAGAAAGGAAGCATACGCAGATAAGGGAAACAGCAGTATGAAAAGCAGCAAAAAAGGTAATATTTTTTTCATCTTTTTATTATAGCATCTTTTTTGCTACATTTTTTTTCAAAAAAGTCATTTTTATGCTTTCTTATTTTTGTATAATTCGCTATTTTTCTTT
>JALWRO010000143.1 GCA_027080605.1 Campylobacterales bacterium | reverse complement strand
GAGATACTCCTCTTCGCTCTCTATCGGCGCGCGTTTTTCTGCCATCTCTTCCTTTGCCGCCTGGAGAATCTCTTCGCATAGCGGTTGCGGAGCGAAACCGGGCAGGAGCAGAAAACCGTCTTTGTGAAATTGTTGCAGTTGTTTTTGTGTCAGCTTCATGAAGTCTCTTTTCCCCTTTTATCGCTCCGATTTTAGCAGCAGTAGCCTTATGTCAGCTGTATGACGCGGCGGTTTTGGGGAAAGCCATGGAAAACTGCGCTCCTTCAGCACTGTTTGTGACACGCAGTTTCCCTTTAAACGCTTTCTCAACGACGGTTTGGGCGATGTAGAGTCCGATGCCGTCGTTTTCCTCTTTGGTGGTGAAGTAGGGTTCAAAGATTTCATGAATGATTTTTGGGTCGATGCCGCCGCCGTTGTCGGTGACGGTGACGGTTTGTCTGTCGATGACGATGGTGATTTTCGGGTCGGCGATATTGCGTGCTTCCAGTACCTCTTTTGCATTGTTGATGAGGTTCAAAAGCGCCTGTTCAAACTCGTTTTGGTTGCCGTAGAGGGTAAAATCTTCTATTATATGCAGTTGGATATACGGTACGGAGGCTTCAATCAGTCTCTCTACACTGCGGCACGCTTCGGCGACGGAGAAGTGCTGTCTCTCTTTGGATGGGTTGTAAAAGTGACGAAAGTTTTCAATGGTACGGGACATATACTGCAACTGTTTCTGCGCCTCTTCGATGGTCTCTTTCGCTTCAGGGGCAGTGCACTGTTTGTTGATGTTCATGAAGGCAAAGGAGAGGTAGGTCAGCGGCTGGCGCCACTGGTGGGCGACGGTGGCGATCATCTCTCCCATAGACGCCAGCCGTGAGCGCTGGAGCAGGATGCTTTGCTGTCTGCGCCGGTCATCTTCGCGGAGTTTGAATTTGTAGGAAAGTGCCAGCGAGAGGATGATGGCATCGATTGCCAGTGCGACATGCAGCCACGGAAAGACCCACCCTGTAAAATCGACAAATCCAATATACTCGAGCGCAACGATCAGCAACACCACACCCCAGCCGTAGAGCAGATAGTAAAAGGCGATATCTTTGCGCTCTTTTGGGCAGAGGCGGTTCGCTTCGCTCAGGATCAGCCATATGGGAACGAAGACGGGGATAAGTTTGAACAGAAATGCTCTTCCGAAAATCAGGGTGATGATAGTGTCGGTCACTATCGCATAGAGCACGGCGTTGATGAGCCCGTCCAGCTTTTCATGAAGATAGTGACAGAGAAAGGCTTTGATAAAGAGCATCGTAAAAAAGAGCATCAAAAGCTGCGAGAGATCGAACCAGAAGAGGCTTTTGAAACCGAAAAGCGTGTCGAAGGGTTTGATGTTAAGACTGTCCAGATGTGCGAGAAAGAGGAGTGTAAAACATTGTGCCGCCGCGTAGAAGAGATGTTCCTGACTTTTCATGTAACGTGCGAGCGCGAGGTTATAGACCGCTGCGGTAAAGATGACACCGAAACAGAGCGCGGTGATGAAAAAGAGTCCCGTACCGTAACTGTACTCCGGCTCGGCAGCCTGAAAGTAGACGCTTTTGTAAAAATATGCCGACAGCGCGAAAATGACCGCCACCAGAGCCAGTTTGATTTTGCGCGCGCTATCCATCGAGATTGACCCTGTATCCGACTTTGGAGATATTTTCGATGATCCCTCTGTAACTCACTTTGCGGATATCTCTGACCAGACTGCGGATGGCGTCTTTGCTCATGTATTCGCCCCGATAGATCTCATTTTCGAGTTGTGCGTAGGAGACGACACTTCCCCGGTTGCGCACCAGAATCTCCAGCAGTCTGTTCTGAAGTGCGGAGAGGTGGATGACCCGACTCCCTTTGGTAAGGATATGGTTAAACCCGTCAAAGCGGTATCCCTCTCCAACCGAAACGACACTTTTGCTTTTGGATTCGATCTTTTCGATCGCCTTTGCAATCGCATCACCCAGCGCCTGCTCTTCGATCGGTTTGATGAGGTATTTGACGAGGTTGAGTTCGGTGGCTTTGAGCAGGTATTCGGTGTGCGAATAGGCGGTGAGAATAATCACCGGCGTGCGGTCGTCCTCCTTTCGGATCTTTTCACACAGCGCCAGACCGTTTAAACGGGGCATCTGAATATCGGTGATGATCATATCGGGGTGTTTGTCACGGTAGAGTGTGTACGCCTCCACACCGTCAGCGGCTTCATAGATCGCTTTGAATCGATCCTGTAAAAACGCCACCGCCATTTTTCGGATCATCGCTTCATCTTCGACATAGAGAAGTGTGTACTTTCTGGAATCCTTCATGAAGATATTGTACTGAAAAAAAGTGTCGAAAAAATGGTGCATCGCTTTTCAAAGACACTTTTCTCCCATTTTTTTGCGCTATAATGATAAAATAAACCAAAGAGGGGAGAGCAATGCCGCAGATACTGCTTTTACTGATGCTGTTCATCGCTGGCTGCGGTGTCATGAACAATCCGAAAAAAGGTGTTACGGAACCTCAGGGTGCGGAGAACGGCGCAAATGACGCGAGTGCAATATTTCGCCCTGCTGTGGAGTACATACCGGTTGCGAAACTTCCCGTCACCAACGAAAACAGCGCCTTTGTCAATCTTTATCAGAACTATGAAGTATTTACCGGTCAAAAGCGTGCAGCGCAATTTTTCAGTGAGATGCACACCACCGCACAGGAGATGCTTTCACCCAAAGAGCAACAGATCGTTACATCGTGGATCAATCGGATCAAAGAGACAGACTACAACGCCTGCAATCTACTTTTCTATCCCCTCCTGTCGGAGCAGGATTGCAACCTCACCGTCAGCAGCGACAACAATCACACCATGACCGTCAGTGGAGACGGTTGCAGTGATACTCCGGCATTTTATCCACTCTTTTTCAAGGTCGATAAGCAGATCCCTGAAGTGGTGCTGAGAATATTTAGTAAGGGGAATGTGACGGTAGAGAACAGGTTGAGTGTAGTTAATTAGTTTCGTAGGCTGTGGCGTCCTCGCCACACCTTTAATTGAATGTTATTCAAATTCAATATTTTCATCGAAATTACCCCATGCACTATCATACCAGCCCATTTTCACATATTTATGAAATGAGGAATAGCTCCAATCATTTACCTTTGAAACCAACTGATGTTTTACAGGATTAAAATGAATATAATCAAATCTGATTTTAAAATCTTTCTCATCTCTTATCGTATGTTCATAATATCTGCTTTGCCAGATACCGGAATGTTCTCTTTTTGATTTTGATCTGCTTAGAGCTGTTTTGGCACTCTTTTTCAAATTTTTATCCAATCCATATAAAAAACTTCTTTTGATATGAGAAATTATTTTCGGATAATCTCTTGCAATTTTGGGTGTCAAAATCATATGGAAATGATCCGGTAAAATTACAACAGCTTCTAGTTCATAGGCATATTTTGATTTGCTTAATCTAAAACTTTCTCGTAATAAATCTATATTGTCTATTAAGATGGGCATTCGGTTATGTGTGACGATTGTAAAAAAATAACTGTAATTATCTTCAAATATTCGCTTATAATTTGCCATTTAGGATTTTAACATATTGTTTTGATTTTGTAATTATAAAGGTGTGGCGGGGACGCCACACCCTACGGGATTGCAAAATAACATATTTGAAAAACACAGAAGTCGTAGGCTGTGGTGTCCTCACCACACCTTTAAACTCATGAACAACATACTGGTATGATCCTAAAGACAAGGCGAAGAAATTTTGTCTCGAAATAACCTCATGAGCACGGGGCTCATGAACTCAAAGAAGCTCTTCAAAACGTATTCAGTGACGATCCGATGTCTCGAAATAACCTCATGAGCACGGGGCTCATGAACCTTAGCTCGGAATTTAGATATAGGTGTCTATACTTTTATGTCTCGAAATAACCTCATGAGCACGGGGCTCATGAACTTGAGGAACAACTTGACCCGGATGAGATGTATCGACAGTTTACTGTCTCGAAATAACCTCATGAGCACGGGGCTCATGAACAAGCAGCTGGCGAATGTGGTGCATCACGTGGATGCGGATGATTGTCTCGAAATAACCTCATGAGCACGGGGCTCATGAACAGTAGATAATTTCATTTCTGTAACATATGCAAGTGATAAGTGTCTCGAAATAACCTCATGAGCACGGGGCTCATGAACCAGGGCAACTAAAGAGGGTGAAAAGATCACCTACCAGTCTCGAAATAACCTCATGAGCACGGGGCTCATGAACAGTACTATTTTAGCATACTTTGGTGCTTTCTCAAAATTTGGAAAGTTTTGACAATGGCGATGTTAAGGAACTTTGCGAAAAAGTCGGCAACTCTTTGGCAAAAAGCCGATTTGGCGGTTTTGGGTATTATATAAAAATATGCTTTAGTATCTAAACTATGGTGCTTTTAACAGGTTTTGGTTTCATGAAGGAGGGTGCCGGGGAGGGGGAGTTGCGGATTTTCAGGTTTGTTTTAGTTCATGAAGTACCGGGAAACGGGGGCTTTTTTTTGAATATTTTCTGAAAGTTGGAGACTCTGGATTTCATGAAGGTTGGGTTTTGTTTGCTTGTGCAGGGAGGTTGAACTAATGTTCATGAAAGGTAAGCGGGGGTTGATTTTCTGAAAAGAGGCTGAGTGAAAAAGTCGGCAACTCTCATGACGTGAAGTAAACGCTCTCGATGGTAAAGGGTTCGTCTTCTGTTTCGCCGATGGCGTGGGAGTTGTGGACGCAGTTTTTGCACAGAGCATAGATGCGTACGGAGTCTCTTTTTGGGTCGATCTCTTTGGCGATCTGCGCGATAACCTGCTCTTTGGTCTCTCTGTTTTTAAAGGTACACTCAAAGACGGACTTGTTGACGCGGTCGCCGTAGCCCTCCAGGATATCGCTGACGATTTTGCGGGTTTTGTTGCGGACGATGTCATAGACGATGAGATAGCGGTGCATCAGTACCTCCCGACAAATCCACGGTAGGTCGCCACACCTTTGACGGCGCGTGCGAGGAGGTACGCTTGCTGTGAGATGATGTGGTCGATCTCGACCGATGCGTTTTTGTAGCGGGTTTTGGAAGCGAGTTTTTCGATGACTTTGGCGGCGATGCGCTTGCGTGAAAAGTCATTGAGCATTTTGTCGTCGTTGAGTCCGAGCGGCTCTTTTTGGTTGAACATACGCAAGATCGTCCTGTCCACGACGAAGGTGCGAAACTCCTCGATGAGGTCGTAAACCAGCGTGGGGCGGTTCTCCTGCGGTGCGTGGAGGAAAGAGATGTGCAGACTCAGCCCGGCACGCAGCGCATGGTAGTGAACACGACCGTAGAGGATACCGTAGCCGTAGTTGAGTGCGCTGTTGACAATATCTGCAGCGCCTTTTGTGCGACGGTGCTCAAACGCCACTTTACCCTCGAGCATCTGCGCGATTGCCTGCCAGTAAAGGTTGGAGATGTGTCCTTCATAGCCCATCAGTTCGTTATTGGTGCGGGCGACGGTGAGCATCTCTTTTTGGATGCGGCGCATTTGTGTGATGGTATCGGCGAAGTGTTTGTGGTACTTGTTCATATAGCGCAGGTAGTTGATCTGGTTTTTGGTTTTGGCGCGAAGAAACGCTTTAGCAAGCTGAAGCTGGGCAGGTGTACCGAGCAGGGCAAGCTGCAGACGGCTCATTTGCGCCAGTGCACTTTTTTGACCCGAAAGCTGTGAAAGCGGCTCTTTGAGACTCCGGTCAAAAAAGTCAATCCCGATCCCAAGCCGCGCGCAAACGGCGATGAAATCGGAGCTGATCGACACACTCCCCGCCGCGACAATCACCCGTTCACAGTGGCTCTGCGGAATGGAAAGAAGCGTTTTGCGCTGCTTTTTGACCACAAAACGCCCTTTGGATATCCCCACAACGGTACCCGGT
>JALWRO010000142.1:18924-21490 GCA_027080605.1 Campylobacterales bacterium | reverse complement strand
ATATACAAGAAAAGCAAAGTTGTAAAGGCACGTTGTTTATGCTGCAATAACAGACTTTTCATGAAGAGTTACCTAAAAATTTTACAAATTTTTTTGGTTATTGTGTGACGGAGTGTTACAATTTATCCGATTGAGAGAAGCGAGATAAAGTTTGCAGGAGATAGATTCAAACCCAAAACTGTCATATCATATCAACAGTTTTGGGGTTCAGCAATTTACGACGACAAAGCCTTCGTCACCAGTTCATTCACCACTTTCGGGTTTGCTTTTCCGCCTGTATTTTTCAGCACCTGCCCGACAAAAAAGCCCAGCAGTCTGGTGTTTCCGTTTCTGTATTTTGCTACATTGTCCGGATTTTTAGCGATGATCTCATCGATGATCGGCACTATCACATCCGGGTCACTGATTTGAACAAGTCCTTTTGCTTCAACAATTTTTGCCGGATCTTCTCCGCTTTTGGACATCTCTTCAAATACCTGTTTGGCAATTTTTGTGGAAATAGTCTCTTCATCCACCATTTTTGCCAGTTCGGCAATCTGTCCGGGTTGAAATTGCAACGCACTGATCTCTTTGTTTTTCAACTCTCTGGCAACCTCGTTTGTGACGATGTTGGCGACGGTGACAGATTCATGATATGAGCGCAACGCCTCTTCAAAAAAGGAGGAGAGTTTCTGATCGCGCGCCAGGGTATTGGCGACTTCACTGTTCAGTTTCAATTCTTTAGTGTATCTGTCAAAGAGCACCTGTTCCGCTTCGCTCATCGGTGCTGTTTCACCCTCTGTATGAACCTTTTTCGGTGCTGCTTTGGCTGTCGTTTCGGGTGCTTTTTTCTTTTTGGCCCATGAGTCTTTGAGTGCGACGATTTTGTTAAAAACCGGTGCTTCGTCGGTGTAATCCACAGGGTCGGCATAGAAGTATCCCACGCGCTCAAACTGAAATCTTTCGTCCGCTTTCTCCTCTATCACCGCAGGCTCGACAAGCGCGTCTTTGATCACTTTCAGGGAATCGGGGTTGATATCTTCTATCCCCTGGGGGGCTTCGTTTTTAAAGAGTCTGTCGTAGAGTCTCACTTCTATCTTTCTAGCACTGGTTGCCTCAACCCACTGAATCGCACTTTTGACTTTGATACCGCTGGTATCCGAACCGCTTTTGGACTCCGGATAGTACTCGGCTTTGATCTCGACTATGTTGCCATCCGCATCTTTGACAACCTCCTTACATCGGATAATGTACGCGTGCTTGAGTCTTACGGGCTGTTCCGGGGTCAGACGGAAATACCCTTTTTCAGGATTTTCCATGAAGTCTTCACGGTCTATATAGATCTCTTTTGAAAAAGGGAGTTTGCGGCTCCCCTCTTTGGGCACATCGTGAGGATAGTACGAAGCATCGATCTCTTCATACCCCTCATAGTTTTCGATCGTGATTTTCAGCGGATCGAGCACACACATGACACGGGGCACTTTCTTGTTCAAGTCATCTCTGATCGCATACTCCAGCTGCGAAACATCCACCACCGAGTTTGCTTTGGCGACACCGATCATCTCGCAAAAGTTCAAAATAGACTCAGGCGTGTACCCCCGTCTTTTGTATCCTGCGATTGTAGGCAGTCTGGGATCGTCCCAGCCGCTCACCACACCTTTCTCCACCAGCTCCAGCAGTTTTCTTTTGCTCATGACGGTATAGTTGATATTGAGCCGCGCAAACTCATACTGATACGGTCTCGGCGGTTTCAGTTGCAGTGTTTCAATCACCCAATCATAAATTTCACGATTGTTTTCAAACTCCAGCGTACACAGAGAGTGGGTCACCCCCTCGATATAGTCGGAGAGACAATGCGCGAAATCGTACATCGGATAGATCGCCCACGCATCTCCCGCCCTGAAATGGTGCGCATGCCGGATGCGGTACAGCAGCGGGTCCCGCATCTTCATGTTCGGTGAAGCCATATCGATTTTCGCTCTCAGGACATGGGCGCCGTCCTGAAACTCACCATTTTTCATTCTCTCAAAAAGATCGAGGTTCTCTTCCACGCTTCTGTCGGCATACTTGCTTCTTCTCCCCGGTTGGGTCACCGTTCCGCGATACTCCCGTATCTCATCTTCGCTCAGGCTATCGACATATGCCTTTTGCATTTTGATAAGTTCGGCGGCATAATCGTACAGTTTTGCAAAGTAGTCTGAAGTATAGCGCACCGGACCGTCCCACTCAAACCCCAGCCATTTGACAGCATCTTTGATCGCTTCGACATATTGTGTATCTTCCGTAGTCGGGTTGGTATCGTCCATGCGAAGATGGCATCGCCCGCCGTACTCTCTGGCAATACCGAAATTGAGACTGATAGACTTTGCATGCCCGATATGGGGAAAACCGTTTGGCTCAGGGGGAAAACGGGTTACTACCTCCTTATATTTACCGGACTTTAAATCCTCTTCGACAATTTTTCGTAAAAAATCTTTGCTTTTATGCATTATAAACCTTTTGCTCATGAGACTTTTATCAATAGTAAATATTTTAACCAATTAGTGCTTAGATGGTTGATTTTTGGGAAGGATGTCGAGAGTGAGAG
>JALWRO010000142.1:0-18914 GCA_027080605.1 Campylobacterales bacterium | reverse complement strand
GAGGCTTTCCCTCCTCTCATGAAGTGTTGTTACGCTACGAAATTCGGTATACGGATCATCTGTCCCGGGTAAATTTTGTCAGGGTCTTTGATCACTTCGCGGTTCGCTTCGAAAATCTCTTTGTATCTGCTGCCGTCTTTGTAGTAGATTTCCGCAATTCTCCAGAGAGTATCGCCTTTTTGTACCTCGTAGAAGAGATCTTCGATCGCCTGTGCATCATCTGTTTCAAGGTCATCCGCATTGACTTTGGAGACACCTTCAATATTGCCTGCAATCAATGCCGCTTTGACTTTGTCATCCGCACTTTTCGCTTTGCCGCTCAGATAGACAGTATCACCTTCCACTCTCACATCAAGATCGTCGATAGGCATTGTCTCCTTCTCATCTTCGATCAGTTTTTTGACATTTTCGTTGTCATCCCCTTTGCCAAGAATTTTGGCGCCTGCATCTTTGATAAAATCAAAAAATCCCATGGTAACTCCTTAAAATAGTTTCATGAAGATTATAACACAGAGATATAAAAAGTTTTTTACTGTGTTATACCAGTTTCAAGATTTCAGCCAAATTTACTTCCCCGGACGGAAGCAGCGAATCACCTCTTCATGACAGACCATAAACGGTCCTTCGATCAAATCGATACAGTACGGCACAGCGGGAAATACTGCATCCAGACACTCACGGATCGATTTTGGTTTGCCCGGCAGGTTGATAATGAGGCTCTTTTTACGGATACCCGCTGTCTGACGCGAAAGAATCGCTGTCGGTACATACTGCAGACTCACCTGACGCATCAGCTCTCCGAAACCGGGCATCATCTTGTCACACACCGCTTCGGTCGCTTCCGGGGTAACATCCCTGGGTGCCGGTCCCGTACCGCCGGTGGTGACGATCAACGCACATCCCGCTTCCTCCAGTTCTACCAGCGCAGCGGTAATCAAACTCCAGATCGTTTTGCAGATAAGCTTCCATCGTCTCGATAATCGCTTTTCCGGAAATATCTTCATAAATCCCCGCACTCGCCCTGTCCGATGCCGTTACGACACCGATTTTAATTTTGTCCATCTAATATATGTCCTCCCTCTTTGATAAAATAGACCGTCGCATACGGTCTGAAATATGCCATTGCCGCAGTTGGATTGATGATTTTGTCTCTGCCGCCCAGATAGACTTCCATACGGATGCCGCATGCTTTAACCGCCTGCAGTTTCTCCTTCTCCCAGGGATAATAGAGCAGCCTTTGCAACTCTTCTTCGCCCTCTTTCGCCAGATAAGGCGTCAAATCTTTTTTCAGCGGCCAGGCGATATTGCGTAAAAACTGTTTCAGGTAGAGGCTGCTGTTTTTGCGAAAAGCTTCCAGCTGCTTCTCTTTGAAGTCGGCCTCCCGATCCATAAAAAAAGCGGGCGAAATCAGCTGCAGCAAATCGATACGCTCTTCAGCTGCGACACAATACTCCAGCGCGTCGATCGCCCCTTTGCTGAAACCGGCAACGGTATAGGCGCTCCGGGTCAAATACCCCGAAAAGAGTTCCTGCTCTTCATGAAGTGAAAATCCGCTAAAGAAACGCACGTATCATCTGCTCCAGTTCATCGCGGTGCAGTGTCTCACGCTCCAGAAGCGCACGTTTCAACGCTTCGACCGCCTGTCTCATTTTGTGCAGAAACTGCTCCAGATCCTCGATCGCCTCGTCGATCAGTGATGCACTGTCCACCGAAGCGGCATAGACACCGTCACCCATGGCGTAAATCTGTACCATCTCTTCGGCAATCTGTTTCGCCTTTTTGATATCCGCGGCACAGTTGGTGTAGACCTCCTCAAAATAGAGCTGCGACGCCACATATCCGGCAAGATAGACTTTCAGTTTGGCGCTCATCTGCGTACGGGAAGTGATCTCCTTCTCCATCTCGATCAAAAATGCTTCCACCAGACTCACTTTCTCAAAATCGACTTCATACCAGTAGGCACTCAGCGCTTTGGCAGCCTGATAGGTCGCCTGAATCTCTTTCTCTTCATGAGAGTAACTCAAAATCTTCTTTTTGCCCAGCAGTACCTTCTCTTTAACACTGTTGAAATCTTCATAGGTAATCTTTGAACGCCCGTGACGCAGTGCGTTGATCGCCGCTTCATTGACAAAGGTAGAGAGCGCCGCACCGCTGAAACCGACAGTCATCTTCGCCAGATCGGCAAAGCTGACATCGGTCACTTTCCCTTTCAAATGCACTTTCAAAATCTCTTCCCGCTCTTTGATACCCGGCAGAGAGACAAAGATACGCCGGTCAAAACGCCCGGCACGCAGGAGTGCGTTGTCGAGTGTCTCATACTGGTTGGTCGCCGCTATCACAATGACATTGCTGCTCTCTTCAAAACCGTCCATCTGCGTCAAAAGCTGGTTGAGGGTACTCTCACGCTCGTCGTTACGCCCGTTCCCCCGCGCTTTTCCCACCGCATCGATTTCGTCGATAAAGATAATCGAAGGCGCATACCGCTTGGCGACGGCAAAAAGTTCACGCACCCGCTTGGCACCCATACCGACATAGATCTGCACAAAAGCCGATCCGCTCTGGTAAAAGAAGGGGACGCCCGCTTCACCCGCCACCGCTTTGGCGATCAATGTTTTTCCCACGCCCGGAGGTCCCGCCAGCAGCACACCACGGGGCATTTTCACCCCGAAAGCGGTATATTTGTCTCGGTTTTTGAGAAAATCGACGATCTCGTACAACTCCTCTTTCACTTCGTCGATCCCCGCGACATCGTCAAACGTTACATCGGAAGAGACCGGCACGATCTCCCGATCGACACCGGGAATGAGATCGGGGAGATAATCCTGCGGCGGACGCTCCTCCCTCTCTGATATCTGCGGCTGCGCTTTTCTGCCGTACATGAGTGCAAACCCGAGCAGCATCCCGAGCAGTATAAAAAGTATCACTGCATCGCTGTAATCTTCCGATTCGTCGATCTCCACCGGCACCTTATGCAGCAGTTCACCGATATCGATTCCCGAACGGATAATCGAATACTCCCCCTCATCTGTCGAAAGTACGACCCTGTTGCCGACGATCGTCGCTTTTTTAAAGAGGTTGTTTTCCAGAAAATGGTGGTAGGTGTTGAAATCAATCGTCTCCACCGGTTTGTGCAGATAAGCGATCAAAGAGAGGACAATCAGCATCAGTGATGCGATCAGCGTAATAAGGTTGCGTTTATTGAGCCACTTTCGCAAAATTTCCCTCCTGACGCACTTCGGCACGTTCTATCTCCACCCACTCTTTCTCCAGATCGAGCGGTGAATCGATATAGACCCGGTTATAATACTGGTCATATCCGACTTGCAAACTGCCTTTATGCTCTTCCACCAAAACCTGCAAATGACTATTATGGCTTTCTCTGAAGCGATAGTTCTTCTCTTCGGTAATCGCTTCGAGCATCTTCAGCCGCGCTTTGGCTATCTTGCCGTTGACAATCCCTTTGAGTGTTGCGGCATGGGTGCCTTCACGCCTGCTATAGGTAAATGCATGCAGATGGGTGATCGGAAAACGTTTGAAATTTTCCAGCCCCTCCTGCCAGAGCGCTTCACTTTCACCCGGATGCCCGACAATATAGTCGGTCCCCAGCGCATACCCCTTTTCGGCAATCGTCTCGAAGAGTTGCAAATCTCTCTCCAGCGCATTGCGCCGTCTCATGATACGCAGCATCTCTTCACTCGTATGCTGCAGGGCAATATGCAGATGCCGCTCCATCCACGGCTCATCCAGAATCTCCATGAACGCTTCGTCGATCTGCACCGGTTCCAGCGACCCCAGCCGAATACGCCGCACGCCCCGGATCATCGACATCCGTTTAAGCAGTGTAGCGATGGAACTTCCGGTATCTTTCCCGTAACTGCCGATATTGGTACCCGTCAGGACAAATTCCCCGTATCCGTTGGCAGCCAGTTTCTCCACCTGACGGAGTATCTTCGTTTCACTCTGACTCCGCGCCCCGCCACGCACGGAGGGAATAATACAGTAGCTGCAGCTGAAATCACACCCCTCCTGAATCTTGATAAACGCTTTGCTTCGGGAGCTGAAATCTTCGACAATTGTCTCATCGAGACTTTTCAGATCACCGGGAGCGAAAAAACGGTCGCTGCTTTTGAGCAGAGTATTAATATTTTTCTTTTCCGAGTGCCCGAAAACACCGAACACTTTCTCGTCGGCGAAGAGAGACTCTCCTTTGCTCATCGCGCCGCACCCCGCCAGAATGACTTTTTTCCCTTGCTTTTGCAATCCTGAAATATAGCTGCGTGCGCTGCTGTCGGCGGAGTTGGTCACGGTACAGGAATTGACGACGACAATATCCGCTTCCGCTTCGCTCTCCACCAGTACGAAATCTTTCAGATTCTGCGCCATAATCTGCGAATCGTAAATATTGGTACGGCAACCGAATGTCTTAAGAAATACTCTGTTCACCAGGATCCTTAGGCGGTAATAAATGATCTTTTTTGACATTGACTATCTGCGTAGGGTATGCGATTTTGATATCCTCTTCTGCCATCAGCGCATCGAGAATATTGGAATAGATATTACTCCGAAGTGTCAGCGTGGCGTAAGAGTTGGTCATATACCAGCAGGAGATCTTGACGCCATACTCTTCCATAAAGGTATAGACACGCGGTTCGACGTTGATATTTTTCAGGCTATACTGGCTGCGCAGCAGATTGAGCTGTTTACGGGAGATCTCCGTGTATCCTTTGGAGTACTTTTTGACAATCTCACGTACCAGATGCTGCGCCTTTTTATAGTTGGAATCGAAGGTAATCATGACATCGACACCGTCCCAGACTGTTTTGATCTTTCCATGGGTGTAGTTTGCCAGAAGTTCCGTAAAAATATAGTTATTGGGAATAAAAATAATCCTTCCCGCCCTTCGGTTGTGCGTATAGGTCGTCAGCGTAATATCTTCAAGAATCGTCATCCTCAGAAATGAAATATCGATAATATCGCCGACATACTCGAACTTACCCTTAAACACCTTGACACGATCCCCAACATGAAAGCTACCGCCGAAAACGATTACCATCCATCCCAGTGCGCTCATGAAGAGATCTTTCATCGCAATCGCAATACCGGCAGAAGCAAAACCGAGCACCGTCACAAAATAGGTCACATTCTCCAGAAAGGAGAAGAGCAGCACCAGCATAATCAAAAAGAAGTTGCTGAAGTTGATAATTTTGTTTGCCATATAGTAACGCTGGTTGTCACTGATCGTCTTTTTGGCAAGGTATTTGAAAATAAACGAAAAGAGAATAATGACACCGACAGTAATCAAAATGTTGAACAGACGCTGCATCTGCACTTTGATATCGGCAGTCACTTTCAGTTTACTGTCTTCCACCTTCTTGGCATAGAGTGCATAGGTATTTTTGGCAAGATTGTAGGCAGGCAGTATTTCATCGAGCTCCCGTGCAATCTCTTTGTCTTTTTTCAGCAGACGCTGCTTCTCTCTGAGCAGTTCAATCAGCGTATAAAGCCCTTCAAGTTTGCGATTGAAGCCTTCGCGTTCGGTTTTGAGCAGTTTCAGGTAGCGAAAACCGTTTAAAATATCGAAAGGTGTTTTAATCTCCGGCGCTTTGGCGATATCTTTGGGTTTGGTCAACTCTTCAAACGGAGGATGTTTGAAATCTTTCAGCAAATCGATCTGATTTTCGAGCGCCGCCTCCTCTGTTTTGAGTTTGGTATATTCGGCGCTGTCTGTTTTATAGTGCTTTTTCTCCAGTTTTTCCTGTATCTTTTTAAGCTGGTTTTGCAAATCGAGATAGACCTGGTGGTTATTATATTTGGCATAGAGGAGATTGGTTTTGAGCTGGTCGTCAATCGCTTCAATCTGCTCCTGAATTTCACGGTTGTGCCGGATTCTCGCTTTTGCCTCTTCGATCGACAGGTTCGGTTTTGCAGCGTCATTGACAGGAACGGGCAAATGTGTGGCATTGCGCTCTGCTGCCACCTTTTGCGTACTGTTCTGATCCTTCGCCCAGAGCGGCAATGAGAGCAGGCATATCAGCAGTGCCTGGAGCAGTTTAACCGTCACTTTGAAACGCCTGCAATACGGAGAGGACAACCTCTTTGTCCAAACCTTTGACTATTTCATAACCGCCGATGTGGTGCGGCAAAATAAATTTAATCGTTTCGTTTTCGCTCTTTTTATCGAGAAAAAAGGCGTCGTAAAAACGTTCCGGATCTTCCACTTTGAAAGAGACCGGCAGATCGTACCGTTCCAGCACTTTTTGAATACGTGCCGCTTCTTCCGCATCCAAAAAGCCCAGTTTTTGTGCAAGACGGTTCGCCATGACCATTCCGATCGCCACCGCTTCACCGTGCAGATAACGGCTGTAACCGGTCATGTTTTCGATGACATGCGCGAAAGTATGCCCGTAGTTCAGTACCGCACGAATACCTTTCTCTTTCTCATCTTCCCCAACCACTTTCGCCTTTGTTTCAACACTTTTTCGAATTGCTACAGCGAGATCTTCCCGGTTGTGCAAATCCGCATTTTCCAGAAAAGCGAAAAAATCCGCGTCGAAAGTGACCGCCATTTTGACTATCTCCGCGATGCCCGCACCAAACTCCCGCGCCGGCAGGGTTTTGAGAAAATCTGTCTCAATATAGACCGCCTGCGGCTGGTAAAAAGCACCGATCAGATTTTTCCCGAAACGGTTATTGATACCTGTCTTGCCTCCGACACTTGCATCTACCTGTGAAAGCAGTGTGGTCGGAATCTGGATAAAATCGATACCCCGCTGAAAAACAGAAGCGGCAAAACCGGTCATATCGCCGATGACCCCGCCGCCGAACGCAATTAGCAGAGAGCTTCTGTCAAAACGGTGGTTAAAGAGATTTTCGAGAATAAAATCGAGACTCTCCCGGTTTTTATAATTTTCACCGTCTTTGACAGTGATAACGTAGAGTTCCCGGGCAGTAAGATTTTGCAGGAGTTTCGCAAGGTGCAATCCCGCCACTTTCGGGTTGGTAATGACCGCTACTTTGGTATCGAAATGCATCGGCTGCATTTCATCGATATAGATCGTATAGTCGACCGATTTTCTGTTTTCAAAGTGGATGTGTGTCTGCATGAAACTCCCTGAACAACTTTCATTATTAATTGATTATATTTAAAATTAGTTTAGATTTTTATGATTCATACGGCAAAAAGAGCTGGTACTTGTCCAGAAAGCGAAAATATTGCTTCTCGATGTCGGTCGAGAAAAAAGCCATCCATTTCGGCTCGAGAAGTTTTTTTTCAAAAATGACAAACTGCAGAAAATCATCCTGCGGCAAAAGTTCACGGATCGGGTTTTTATCGGTTTTGATAATCCGAACCTTCTCCTCGAAGAGTTTCGAAAGATTTTCAAAATGCTCAATAATCTTCTCCCGCTCTTCATTCAAATCTTCCGTAAAATCGAAAAAGGAGATATCCAGTCCAAGCTGGGAAGCGCAGTCGAAAATGACGGAGGAGAGTTGTTCTATTTTATCGCTCTCTTCACTCAAAACCACCGAATGTTTGATGTTGAAAAAGCCGTTGACCCCGGTTTTGAGCACCGGAATTCTGAGACGGTAGAGAAACTCCGTGTGTCTGGTAAAAAATGCCCTGTCGGTAATAAACAGACCGATATAGTTCAGTTCAATATCACTCAAAACCATCCGCTGCATGGAGAGATTGAGAAAATCGAACAGTACATCGATACTGGCACTTTCATGATAACTTTTCAGTTTGTCAAACATTTTTCCCAGCCGGGGATTGACAATCCGGATAATCAGTTTTTTACTGTTGAGTTTCGCGTGCATCAGCATCGCATCGTTGCAAAGCTGCTCTATCTGCCTGTCGCTCATCGCCACCATATCGACAAAAGTATAGGTATTTTGTCCATACGGGTGGGGAAACTGCCCGAACTGACGTTTGATACTTTTGTAAACACCTTTGAGTACGTTGGGATTACCGACCGCCAGAATCGCATCGTCGGGCATCAGCATTGTCTTTGGTTCGGGAAGAATGATTTTCTGATTACGGTAAATGGCGGCAATACGCCACCGCTTTTGTTCAATATTGCCCACATGGCGATAGACATATGCGCTGCCGAAAGGTATTTTGATCTCCATCACTTCACCCTGCCCCAGACCGATATTCTGCGCCCAGAGGGGAATATCAGGTAGATAATTACTCAAAAGGTTGGCAATGCGCTCCTGCTGATTAAGTACGATCGTATGCGGATCATCGATTTTCAGATGCCACTTGTCGAGCATCACCACCGCCAGCCGGAGATCGATTTTACGGATATTTTCATACGTTGCCAGCATATCGACCTTGTTGCCGAGCACCAGCATCACCTGAAAAAAATCGACATCTTTAATCAGTGGAGAGAGTTTAGCGTAACTGGTCGGATCGAAACGGTAGTAGATAAACTGTTCCGTTCGCTTCGGCGGAAGCGTCGCATCTCTGTAATAGACAATATGGTAGATATTTTCCGAAGTATCGAGATCCTCCAGCCGCTGAAGAAACGCTCTCGACTCCGTTCCGTCCGCAATAATCAGTATCTTTTTCATTTAGCGTGCTTCATCTGTACACCGACACTTTTTCAGTACAACTTTTTTAACAATCTTTCCCGACTCATCCTGCAATCCGATCAGACACTGCCCGCCTTCATGAAAGAGGCGCACCATTTTTTCCGAACCGATCACACCTGCCATCCGATTTTCCACAGCCTGAAACGTACGCGGTCTGTTGGTCAGTACCAGCAGGGAATTTTTCTGAAACATATCGTCTGACAGGTGTACATTTCCGGTTCCCGCAAGCGCTTTGACCTGCGCTTTGACTTCATGAAGACACGCGACAGAGGGTTCGGTTAACATTGCATAACGGGGCTGCATACTGCATCCACCCATCAAAAGGAGCAGCCATCCCGGAAAAAAGAACTTAGTAAAGTCCATAACGGCTCCGGAAAGTGGCTGTATCGACAGGCGGCAAAAGCTGTTTCTCTCTTTTACGCGCCGCATGCACAACAGGTTTACACCTGTCGTTTTCAATATAGTAGAGCGCCTGCGCAAAAGAGTCCTCTTTCGGATCGGCAAAATTGTGAAGATAGTCATCTTTGCTGTTACACACCGGTGCCAAACCGTCCACATAGTCTCCCGTACCGTCCGCATTGGCATTTTTCATCTGCACCGGAAGCAGATATTTGTCACAGTAGGGACCGCCGATCATCGCATAGGGTTTGCCGCAGGTAGGTGCCCCGATCTGAATCACCTCCACACCCACTGCCGAAGCGCGCAGGGAGTTGATCACCAGTTCACTTGCCGAACAGGTCATTCCGGTCGTAATGACATAAAGACGCGGCAACGTAAGCTGTCTGAGAAGGTAGTCGTAAAAATAGGTCACACTGTCATAGCGGCTATATTTTCGGTTAAAGAGTGTCTGGTTGAAGATTTTGCCGCTGCTGTACCATCCTCCGACCAGAGAGGCAAGCTGCCGGGCGATATAGACATACCCGCCGCCGTTATAACGCAGGTCGAGCACCAGGTCGTCGATATCTTCCTGCTGAAACTGTGCAAACGCCGTGTTGAGTTCCTGCTCCGACGACCCGACAAAAGATTGAAACAACAGATACCCGACTTTACGCCCCGCCACTTCCGATACCGAGGTTTTGATGACCGATTTGACATCGTACTCCGCTTTGGTCACACTGACATTCGCTTCCGTACCGTCACTTCTTTCCAGATGAAACTGCACCGTAATCGGTTCAGACGTCTCAAAATAGTGGTTGAAAAGTGTCTCATCATGATAGATCTCATCGATCGTACGGTTGTCCAGTGCTACAATCATATCGCTGCGTTTCAAACCGGCTTTGTCCGCAGGCGACCCCGGATAGACCAGCAAAAGCGCCAGCGCATCCACACGCTGTGCACTACTGTTGATATCTTCCACCAGCGGTTCAAAGAAAATACCAAACCCCACATTTTTACCCGCTTCGAAAAAGTCGTTGTAGGCTTTCAAATCCATGATAAAACTGAACCGGTCTCTGGGATTGCGCAGATCATCCAGCAGCGTCTCTTCATCCGGATAGCGCTGATCATCGGTATAATCGACCTCTTTCGTTTCATCCGCCCAGAGATAACTGTCATGCATCACATCATAAACGAACTTTTTTCTGTTCATGAGCGTACACTCTTCAGGAGGCTGGACGGCACCGAAAATTTTCTGATTCTGCACCTTCGTCTGCGTACTCTGATTTTCATCGGCAACCGTGGTTGTACTCTTTTTAGTGTGCGACGTATGGCACCCCGAAAAAAGAAGGAAAATCAGCAAAACAGCAAGGTACGGAAATCGCATCTCAGTCCTTCAACCGTATCTCGACCGATTTCTGATGGGCATCGAGTCCCTCTGTCCTGGCAAGCAGTGCACACGCTTCTCCCAGTTCGTCGATCCCCGCTTTGCTCATCGCGATAATCGAAGATTTTTTCAGGAAATTTTCGACATTGAGCGGAGAGTAGAACTTCGCGGTTCCCCCGGTCGGCAACGTATGGTTCGGTCCCGCGATATAGTCACCGATCGGTTCCGGCGTATAGGAACCCATAAAAATTGCACCCGCGTGTTTGATCAGCGGCAGAAGCGCAAAGGGATTTTTGACCATCAGTTCAAGATGTTCGGGCGCGATCTTGTTCATGTAAAATGTCGCCTCTTCGAGATTTTTAACTACAATCACCGCACCTCTCTTTTCAATCGACTCGCGTGCGATCTTTTCACGATCAAGCGTTTGCAGCGCTTTTTCGATCTCCGCCACCGTCGCATCGGCGACCTCCTGCGACGTCGTAATGAGCAGTGAACTTGCCATCTCGTCATGTTCCGCCTGACTCAGAAGGTCGATCGCCAGATATGCCGGATCGGCGCTCTCATCGGCGATAATCCCGATCTCACTCGGACCGGCAATCATATCGATATTGACTTCCCCGAAGACCAGCTTTTTCGCCGTCGCGACAAAGATATTTCCGGGACCGGTAATGACATCTGTTTTGGGAATGGTTTCGGTACCGTACGCCATCGCCCCGATCGCGCTTGCACCGCCCACTTTGTACGCTTTGGTAATGTTGCACAGGTGCATCGCCCCCAGCAAAAGGGCATTGACTTCGTTCCCCGGCGTCGGCGTACAGACGATAATCTCTTCCACACCGGCGACAATCGCGGGAATCGCATTCATCAGCAAGGAGCTGGGATAGGCGGCTTTTCCGCCGGGAATGTACAACCCCGCCCGATCCACCGGCGTCACTTTCTGTCCCAGTACCGACCCGTTGGCTTCAAAATCGAGCCACGATTTGGGCATCTGCTTCTGATGGTAGCTGTAGATACGATCATATGCCAGATGCAGCGCTTCTCTCAGTTTCGGGTCGAGTGCTTCGTACGCCTTTTGCATCTCTGCCGGATCGATTTGCAACGCTGCATCATCCGCTGCTTCCCACCCGTCAAATTTTGCGATATGACGCTTCAAAGCCGTGTTTCCCTCGTTTTTGATCTCGTCAAGTATCGACTTGACCGTCGCGCTGACGGCATCGATATCCATCGCACCGCGTTTCAGCAGTTCAGCAAACGCCGCTTCAAAATCCGCATCTTTACTGTTGAGTCTTTTCATGATTGTTTCCATTTCCTCTCATAACGTTTCAGCATACTCTCGTTCCCCTGCAATCCGCCCTGATGAATGTAGCAAATTTCCCTGCCGATTCTCTCCCGATACGCCAGAAGCACCAGCCACCCCAATGGATCATACAGCAGATCGAACGTAACGCCTGTCTTTTCTTTTAATTCTATCCAAATTTTAAAAAATTCACGGTAAAGTTTTCCGAAATGGTACTTTTTCGGGGGTTCGAGTATCGTCGGGTGCAGGGCGCAATCCTCCTCCAGCATGCCAAACTGCCGTTTCAGATAGACTGCATCACCGACACAGGGTGTCGTAAAAACCGGAAAAGGCAAATGTTTTTGCAAGAAAAGCGCCGTTGTCCCGGTGCCGGAAGGGAGAAAAACCGCTACATCACACCCAGCCAGATCCTCTGTCAGCTCCTTTGCCAGCATTTTCACCCCGTACTCCGCTTCTTTCTGTCGACCACCCTCTTCGATCAGCAATGTATCAGAGGGAAAAGCGTCCGGTAACGGCGCTTCATGAAGCTGCATCCCGTTTTGCAAAGCATAGCGATAGTTTCCGTGCGGATGTGCTTTCAGATAGCCCGCAACATGATCGACATAGTAGTGAAACTCCCAGCCGCACATCTGCGCCAGCACCGAAAGGGAGTACATCGCGTTAGACTGTGCTGAACCGTACGATACGATCCGTTTAATACCCGACACTTCATGATCGAGCAGCCACATCAGCTTCCGTGCTTTATTTCCCGAAAAATCTTCTGAAATCAGATCATCCCGTTTGAGGTAGAAATCGATCCCCTCAAAAGAGTACTTTTCCAGTGCAGAGGGCAGAGAGAGTGTCACTTTTTGTAATGCTCGAAAAACCACATGAAGGCGAAAAGCAGACCGGGTGTCTTCGCTTTTGTCTCATCGAACATAAAATTTCGCGCTTCATGTAACGGAAGTTTGACCACTTCGATCATCTCATCGTCGATACCGCCGCCTTTGCCGGTATGCATCGATTCATCCACCGCGGCATAAAAGAGCGTCTGTTCCCCGCCCGCAAAACCGACTGCGGTAAAAAAGGAGGTAATCCGCACGAGCGACGACGTTTCGACATCATACCCGCACTCCTCCATGATCTCCTCTCTGGCAATCTGCGCGACCGATTTGTCCGCTTTGTCGATCAACCCGGCACACAATTCATAGGTATACCCTTCATGATTTTTCAAAAAAACCGCCGGTCGAAACTGTTTGACCAATATAAACGCCTCTTCACTCTCATGATAAAGCAGTATCGCAACGCTGTCGTGTGTCTCTACCACTTCCCAGCTCTTCGATACTCCGTCCTGGGTGTACCAGACACGCTGCGGTTTGATGAACTGAGGATTGTCACAAGCAGTTAGTTTATCTATTTTAATCATTTTTAGAGGTGCCCTTATATCACTTTATCAAAAATATGGATGCCAGTCCAAGGAAGCTGAAAAAACCGACCACATCAGTCACCGTCGTCAAAATGACACTCGATCCCACAGCAGGGTCGATGTTGAGCCTTTTGAGTACCAGCGGTATTAACGCACCGAAAAAACCTGCCATAAAAAGGTTGATGACCATCGAAGCGGCAATGACAAAACCGAGTTTCACTTCATGAAACCAGATATACGATACAATCCCCAGTACTACAGCAAAAAGCATCCCGTTTGCCAGAGAGAGCAGCACCTCTTTTTTGATCGTCTCTTTCGCATCTTTAAGTTCAATATCTCCCAGTGCCAGCTGACGCACTGTAACAGTCAGCGTCTGCGTGCCGGCATTGCCGCCCATCGAAGCGACAATCGGCATCAACACCGCCAGCGCCACATAGGACTGGATCGTCGCATCGAACATCTGTATGACAAACGAAGCGAGAATCGCCGTCAGCAGATTGACAAAGAGCCAGATCGCCCTCTTCTTTCCCGCTTCGAAAACATCCTCTTCCTCTTCCGCTTCATCATCGACACCGGCGAGGTTATAGATCTGCTCCGTCGCACTCTCCTGCAATACATCGTAAATGTCATCCGACGTAATCCGACCGACCAGTTCATTCTGCGCATTGACAACCGGTACGACCGTCAAATCATGTTCCCGAAACAGTTTCGCAACATCCTGAATATTATCGGTATCGTGCACAAGAATCGGTTTAAAATCCTCTTCCCTGCCTTTGAGAATCTCTTTATAGGTTTTGTTGAAATCGAACGTCAGAATATCTTCCAGAGGAATCGCGAACATCAGCTTCCCGAATGTCCCGACAATATAGAGCTGATGAATATTTTCCAGTTCTCCTTCGGATTTCAGCTTTTTGAGCCGGTCGATCGAAGCTTGTACGGTCTCATCGATCCCGGCACTGAAAAGCTCCGTCTGCATGTAGGCACCCGCCTGATCTTCCTCATAACGCTTCAGTTTTCGAATCTCTTCCTGATCCTCTTCATCCATCGAGGAGAGAATCTCTTTCGCCTTTTCACGGTCGATCTCTTCGATATCCTGAATCAGGTCGGTCGCATCGTCACTCTCCAGCTCTTCGATCACTTCGGCAAGCTCTTCGGTCTCCATCTCTTCGACAACATCACGCAGATATTTTTCCGGAAGCTCCAGAACAATATCACCGAGATATTCGTTGGGAATTTTCTGCAGATATTCATTAAATGCCGCTTCATCCTCTTTTGCGATATAACGCATCGCTTTCGCAATTTCCGAAATCGGAATATCAGAGTGTTCCGGATCCTTCAGATAGGTTTCGATCAACCCTTTATACTGTTCAATTTGTTCGGTTTTTCCCATCGTTATTCTCCCCTTTGCTCTTTTCGTACGCCGCCAGTGCTGTCGCTATTTTCTCTTTATAGAGTGTAACATATTTCATGAACTTTCGCCGTTTTTCGCCGCTGAGCACTTTGGTAATGACAATTTTACGAGAAGGATCGATCCAGCGGTTGTTCAGACTCAGACCAAAGTGCAGATGCGGTCCGGTACTCATGCCGCTGTTACCCAAAAAACCTATGATCGTACCCTTTTTCACCTTTTTCCCGCGTACCCGGTTGTTGAAGCGGCTCAGATGTCCGTACAGCGTTTTGTATCCGCCGGCGTGTTTAATGACTATCGTGTTACCGTAACCACCCTTGTGACCCATGAAAATCACCTTGCCGTCGTTGGCGGCATGTATCGGCGTACCGATTTTACCCGCATAGTCGATACCGTGGTGCGCACGAAACTTGTGCAATATGGGATGCCACCGTTTGAGTGTAAACTTTGACGATATACGACGGTACCGGCACGGCACGATGAAAGAGGATCCGTTAAAGGTGTGTCCCCTGTCATCATAATATTTCCCGTCATCCGCCAGAAACTCATAGTACGACTTTTGATGGGTGTTGATCATCGCGGCATAGACTTTCTGGGTACCGTAATATTTTCCCATACGCACTTTCTGGCGATAAAAAGCAACTATCTTGTCCCCTTTTTTCAACCGCTCAAACAATACCTGGTTTCTGAAAAGCTGTTCGAGCGTCACCGCAAGCGGAAAATTCCCCGTCTTTTTCACTATATCTTTGGAAAAGATCGAATCGATATCCGTCGTCAGTACCATATCTTTGGTCTGATACCGAATAGGATCGATAGTGAGGGTATAATTGCCCTCCGACTCTTCGTAAATATGCAGCTGCAACTCTTCGTTCAACGGAATCAACACCTGCCGGATCGTCTTGTCACGATTGCGCAAAATCTGATAGACCGTAAGACTGCGAATATCTGCCGAAAGCTTCTCTTCTTCATCGTCGAGATTGTAGTAGAGTGAAAGCGGTAAATTGTTCTCTTCCAGAAATCCCAGCAGTGTTTCGCCCTTTTTCCACACTTTGTCTTCGACGACATTATTATAGAGCTGATAAGCCCCTGCCTGTGTCACGATCATGACGATAAAAATGAGTAAAAAACGCACCGTATTCAATATTTTCAATCCCTGTTTCTCTATCTGTAAAAAGGGATGATTATACTATATTTTGCTAAAAAATGTTGCTACTTCGAATACAGAAAGAATATATAATGAAAGAGAAAGTTGTACTTTTGAGTTATGGGGAGATTGTAAACCTACATTTTGTATAATCTGCACATATATTATCTTAATTTGAAACTTTCACAAGAAAAAGGGTTTTCATGAAAAAATTTTTAATCAGCGTTCTGCTCTGTACTGTCACACTGCTTCAGGCGGATTTCAGACCCGAACCTTTTAGCGTACCGTTACCGAAAACAGACGGAAAAGCCGTACTGCTTGACAATATCGACGTCCCCGTCGGTACCACGGGAATCGTACTGCACGCTTTTGACAACAGTCACAAAACCATCGTTGCCGAAGCGGTCGTAGCGGGTGAGAAAAACGGCAAACGTGAAATCATATTCCGAAAATTCAAACGACTCAGACAGGCAGCCCTTCCGGAATACAAACTCTCTCCCCAAAAAGGTGACACACTCATTTTAAACTATCTATATAACAGAGTCCTTCCGATCACACCGGATGCAGAACATTTTAAAGCATTTGCACAAAAATATGATACTGCTTTTGACATTATCCACCCTGACCTTTTCGCTTCACAACTCTACCTCGATCATGAACCCAAACCGGGGAAAGAAAGTTTTCGTGAAATCTGTTATCAGCAAGATACCAGCCTGCTCTACTTTGCGGTGCAAAATCAGGGCTATTTCGTCGATTGCAACACATTTTCCGTTTTGGGTAAAGAGCCTCTGACAACGGCAATCGATAGTAAAAATGCCGCCAAACCTTTTTACAGCAGAATTCCGGAGATCAAAAACAGACTCGGCGGTATCATCGGCGGTGAGAGTATCGGCGATTATAACCTCTACTACAAAAAACTTCTGGGGATCAAATAATGCTTGCCAAAAAAGACCTTCAGGCATTGCAAAATATTGTCGGTAAAGAGAATGTGTTCGATGACAAAGCGCATATGATCGCCTACTCCTACGATGCCACACGAACCAGATACGAACCGGATGCCGTCGTTTTCCCGCGTCATGAAGAGGATGTCAGCGCCGTACTTCGGTACTGCAACGAAAACCATATCGTCATCACACCCCGCGGTGCGGGAAGCGGTTTTACCGGCGGGGCATTGCCTGCCAACGGCGGTATCGTACTCGGTTTTGAAAAGCATATGAACAAAATTCTCGAAATCGATATGGACAACATGGTTGCCGTCGTACAGCCGGGGGTAATCAATATGGATCTGCAGCACGCAGCTGAAGAGGTGGGGCTTTTTTATCCTCCCGATCCCGCCAGTCAGGAGTACACTACACTCGGCGGAAACGTCGCAGAAAACGCAGGCGGTATGCGTGCCAGTAAATACGGCATTACCAAAGATTATGTGATGGCACTGCGTGCGGTACTACCCAACGGCGACGTGATCCGTGCGGGGAAAAAGACGATCAAAGATGTCGCAGGCTATAACATTGCCGGTATCCTGGTCGCCAGTGAAGGAACACTGGCGGTCATCACCGAAATCACCCTCAAACTGATCGCCAAACCGAAAATGAGCCGCACCGCAATGGGTGTTTTCCCTTCGGTCGAAGCGGCAATGAACGCGGTTTACAAAACGTTTGCCGCAGGTATCACTCCTGTGGCGATGGAGTTTCTCGATAACCTGACCATCCGTGCGGTCGAAGAGAAGTTCCACAAAGGACTTCCGGTCGATGCTGGGGCTATTCTGGTTACCGATGTCGACGGCAATCTCGATATTGAACTCGAAGAGCAGCTTGAAAAGATCGAAGCGGTATTCGGCGAAAACGGATGCTTGGAATTTAAAGTGGCAAAAGATGAGAAAGAGGCAGCAGATATCTGGTTTGCCAGACGAAACGCCAGCCAGTCCATCACGATCTACGGTTCCAAAAAGATTAATGAAGACATTACCGTACCCAGATCGGAACTGCCGCGTCTGCTGCAGGAAATCGAAAAAGTGTCACAGAAATACAATGTCAAAATCCCCTGCTTCGGACATACCGGAGACGGCAATGTCCATACCAATGTCATGGTCGACGGCAGCGATCCCAGACAGCTGGAAATCGGACATGAAGCGATTGTCGAAATCTTCAGAATCACCGTCGAGATGGGCGGTACACTCAGCGGCGAACATGGTATAGGACTCAGCAAGGCACCTTTCATGAACATCGCCTTCAGCGAAGAGGAGATCAACCTTTTCAGGGCAATCAAACACGCCTTTGATCCCAACAATATCCTCAATCCGGGGAAAATGGCACTGGACGGATAGAATTACGGGAGGTACAGTGTGCAGATAGACAAAAAAACGGTCAAAGAGTACTTTATCGACCACAATCTGCTCCACTACGCCTCGTCACTCAGTTTCCACACTATTCTGGCGCTGATTCCGGTTTTGCTCATATCACTCTATCTTTTCGTGCATCTCGACTTTTTTGCACCCTATCTGGAACATATCCGCCATTTTATCTTTTCCGCTATTATCCCGGTACATCAGGAGTTTATCGCCGCTAACATCGACTCATTTATGGAAAATGCCTATAAAATGGGTATACTCGGTCTTGTATTCGTACTTTATGTTTCGGTTATGTTTTTCGACGATTTCGAGTATGTCATCAACAAAATCTACGGTGTCGCACCCCGGCGCTTTTTCCACTCAATCTCTATCTATCTGACAATGGTTATTTTAATGCCTGTTGGTGTTGCACTCTCGTTTTATATGACGATCAAAGCCAATCTGCTGCTGGAAAATTTTCAATATACCCACTGGATCAATGCACTGTCGATCTCCTCTTTTCTGATCACCTGGTTTCTCTTTTTCCTCATCTATAAAATTGCACCCAATATCAGGGTTCATAACCGCAGCGCACTTGTCAGCTCTTTTATTGCCTCGCTGATCTGGTATATTTCAAAAATGCTCTTTGTCTACTACGTCACTTTCAACAAAACCTACGCCACACTCTACGGCTCTTTCAGTACAATTATGTTTTTTCTGATCTGGATCTATCTCTCCTGGATCATCTTTCTCTACGGTGTCAAACTCTGTTACTACCTCAACAAATATATTGACACCAACGGACGTCTCTTTTAGCCGAAAATACTTTTTCCCGCCAGCATCGCGATGAAAACAACAATCTGCAAACCGGAAAAAAAACGTACATAATACTTTTTATCATATAAAAATGCCATCGTCAGCCCTGCCAGCGACGTCACGGCAAAAAGAATAAAAAGGATCAGCAGCAGCCGGACGTTCTC
>JALWRO010000141.1 GCA_027080605.1 Campylobacterales bacterium | reverse complement strand
GAATTGGGGCTTGAAAATGTTACCTTCATTGATGCTGTTACGAAAGAACAGGTGCATGCCTTTTTGCAGTATGTTGATATCTCGTTTATATCACTTTTAAAAGAGTCACTATTCAGGTTCGGAGTATCTCCTAACAAAGTGTTCGATTATATGTATGCTAAAAAGCCTATTATCTGGGCGATAGAGGCTGGTAATAATTTGGTAGAAGAGGCGAAATGTGGTGTATCTGTTAAACTTGGAGATGCAAAGAGTCTGAAAAAGTCAATTTTACAATTAAAATCTATGGATAAAGAAAAGTTAAGATATTTAGGTAATAACGGCTATAATTTTGTTTTAAAAAATCATTCATATAAAATGTTGGCACAAAAATTAATAAAGATCATTGAGGAATAAGAATGTTCAAAACAAAAGATTTCAATTATAAAGAGACAATCATACTGATATTTATCGCATATGCTTTTAGTGTGTTGGTGCGTATGTTATGGGTAAGCTGGGCAGGAGAAATGGCCAGTTTTTTCTGGAATAATCAGCTGATGATCAATACCAATGATGGCTACTTTTTTGGTGCAGCGTCGGAGTACTTACTCAACCATTCTCACGCATCTAATCCAAGGGTAGATATCGCAATTAAAAGTTATCCGGGTATGGTCTATATGACATATTTTTTAGCCAAATATACACCGTTTTCACTTGATACAGTGATGCTCTATATGCCGGCGTTTATTTCAAGTCTGGTTGTGATTCCAATTGTTTTGACTGCTAAATTGATCAAATTACCATGGGTAGGGTTTTTTGCTGCTCTCCTTGGTTCGATAGGCTGGAGTTACTATAATCGTACGATGACTGGGTATTATGATACCGATATGTTTTCAGTCTTTTTACAGTTTACGATCTTGTACTTTTTCCTCTATACGATCTATCATAAAGAGGATAGAAATGTCTTATGGCTGGCATTTTCACTGTTGATCTATCCCCTGTTTTATCCTCAAGGGCTGAGCTTGGTCTATGCGATGTTTGTCATTTGGGCAGGGTATCAACTAATCTTCCAAAAGAGGGAGAAAAACAGTTATTTTTTTATCATCGTAGCCTCAATATCACTCTGGGTACTACCTGTTTGGATTAAAATTATTATTATTGCCGGTATATTTATTTTATTAGAGCAGATTAAAACAAAACTTGACAATAAAAAATTATTTTTTATCTCATTGGGTGCATTGTTTGTTTTTTTTGTTTTTGGTGATATGTTTGCATTGATCTGGGGAAAAATCGCCGGTTATACAGAGCGTGGAGTAGAAGAAGAGGGGTTGCATTTTTTTCAAGTAATCCAAACCGTTCGTGAAGCCGGTAAAATTTCATGGGAAACCGTTGCAAATAGAATTATTGGACATCCAATATTATTTGCGCTGAGTTTGGTCGGGTATATTCTTTTGGTGATTAAACACAGACCTTTTATCCTGGCTTTGCCGCTTATTGGCGTGGGTGTGTTTGCGCATTGGGCCGGTCTTCGGTTTACTGTATATGCTGTACCGGTGGCTGCGTTTTCATTGATCTACTTTTTTTATCTTGTTTCGGAAAAAATTGAAAATCAAAAATTTTCTTTTGTGCTTTTCTCCTTTTTGTCACTTACTGCACTCTATCCTAATATTAGTCATATTATGGATTATAAGGTGCCAACAGTTTTTAACAGTGAAGAAGTGAAAGTACTCAATCAACTTAACAATAAAGCATCTTCCAAAGACTATACCATAGCATGGTGGGATTATGGTTATCCAATCTGGTACTATGCAGACACATCGACATTGATAGATGGTGCAAAACATAATGAAGACAACTTCATCATCTCCAAAATTCTGACGACAGATTCTCAGATGCAAGCTGCCAATCTCTCCCGTCTGGCTGTGGAGACCTATGTCGATTCAAACTATTCGATTGTGGCGAATACTATTTTTCAGGAGAAAGATCCCAATGCCTTGCTGGAGGAACTGAAAGATCCGGATTTCAGATTGCCACCTGCGACACGTGATATCTATCTCTATCTTCCGGAGCGTATGCTAAACATATTTCCGACAGTCGCGATGTTTAGCAATCTCGATCTGGTCACCGGCAGACAATACCCCCAGCCCTTTTTCTACATGACGCACTATTTTCAGGACAAAGGTACTGTACTGGACCTGGGTAACGGCATTATGCTTGATAAAGCTACCAGTACATTGCGTCTGGGGAACCGACAGGTACCGTTGAAAAGATTTGTGACTGTCGGCTACAACAAAGCAGGAAAACTGGAAAAAAATATCCAGAATATCTCGGAAGATGGACCTCTGACGCTGATCTATATGCCGACATACGGTGCTTTCCTGCTTCTGGATGAGAAGATGTACCAGTCGCTCTATATCCAGCTTTTCGTACTGGAGAACTATGACAGCAACCTGTTTGAGCCGGTCATACTGACTCCTTACGCAAAAGTTTATAAACTCAAGAGATAGATGAGAAAACGTGACAGAGTGATCAAACGATTGTTTGATATTATCGTTTCGGCACTGTTGCTGTCGTTGTTCTGGTGGGTGATTTTGATCGGCTATATCGTTGCCACTGTTTCGACCGGAAGAAACGGCTTTTTTCTGCAAAAGAGGGTGGGGCAAAACGGTAAACTCTTTTCTGTACTGAAACTGCGTACTATGAAAGAGGTACCCGGTGTGGATACGACTGTGACAACTGAGTCGGATCGGCGTATTACACGGGCGGGGGCAATGCTTCGCAAAACCAAGGTTGATGAATTACCACAGCTGATCAACGTGTTGCTGGGGGATATGAGCCTGGTTGGACCACGCCCTGATGTTCCCGGCTATGCAGACAAACTGAAAGGTGAAGATCGTATAATCCTCTCTGTCAAACCGGGAATTACCGGACCTGCAACGCTGAAGTATAAAAATGAAGAGCAGCTTCTGGCAGAGCAGAAAGATCCGAAGCGTTATAATGATGAAGTAATTTATCCGGATAAGACGGAGATCAATAAAGCATATATCCGAAATTACTCATTCTGGCAGGATCTAAAATATATTTTGCAAACGATCAAAGGTTAATTGATGGAGCGACTTTTCCTATCCCCTCCCCACATGAGTGGTAAAGAACAGCAATATATCAATGAAGTTTTTGAGAGCAACTACATTGCCCCATTGGGTGCGTTTGTACAGAGATTTGAAAAATTGGTGACGGAGTATACTGGTGTAGGTCATGCACTGGCGACGAGCAGTGGTACGGCTGCGATTCATCTGGCACTAAGGGTGCTTGGGATTGGGGAAGGAGATATTGTACTCGCTTCGACTTTTACATTTATTGGTTCGGTAGCGCCGATACTCTATCAAAATGCCACGCCTGTTTTTATCGATTCCGATGAGAGCTGGAATCTGGATCCGCTTTTGTTAAAAGAGGCGATTGCAAAACTGGAGAAAAAGCCTAAAGCACTGATTGTGACGCATCTGTACGGACAGAGTGCGAAAATTGATGAGATTGCGGCTATTTGCAGAGAAAACAGTATCTATCTTATTGAAGACGCAGCAGAATCACTGGGTGCAAGTTTCGGGGAAAAGCAGACAGGCACATTCGGTGATATGGGTATCTACTCATTTAACGGCAATAAAATATTGACTACCAGCGGTGGGGGGATGCTTGTCAGTGACAATGAAGCCTGGATAAAAAAAGCGGAGTTTTATGCGACACAGGCACGGGAAAATGCACTTTTTTATGAACATCTGGAGTATGGATATAACTATCGTATGAGCAATGTACTCGCAGCAATCGGTGTGGCACAGATGGAAGTTTTGAAAGAGCGTGTTGCAAAAAAATGGGAAATTTTTGAGATATACCGGCAAATATTACAGGAGATCGATGAAATCTCTTTTATGCCGGAGGTAAGCGGTAGCAAAGGTAACAGATGGCTAACAACGATTGCATTGGAAAAGAGTAATCCTGATCAGGTTATTGAAGCATTGACCAGGGAAAATATCGAGTCCAGACCGTTGTGGAAGCCAATGCACTTACAGCCACTTTTCAATGATGCTACAGCATTTACTAATGGTTTTTCTGAAGCCCTTTTTCAAAAAGGGCTTTGTCTGCCAAGTGGCACGCAGATGACGAGAAGTGATGTCGAAAGAGTGTGTACTATCATTAGAAAGAGTCTGAAACGATGATGCGACAACTATTACGACCGACATCATTTAAAAGAGCACTCTTTTTTGTGATTGCAGATGCGTTGATATTTTTCTTCTCCTTTTTTATGGCTTATCAGTTGCGATTCAATTTTGATATTCCTCCAAATTATCTGGAAAGTTTTTATCGGCTGGTCTGGTATCTGATTGCGATCAAGATCATAATGTTTTTCGTATTCAAGATCTACTATGTCACCTGGCGCTATTTTGTACTGGGGGACATGCAGAAAATTCTTTATGCACTGCTGCTTGCCTACCTCATTTTTGTGGCATATATCTATCTTTTTTATCAGGGAGTATTTCCCAGAAGTGCAATCCTGATCGATTTTTTACTCTCGTTTTTTCTTGTAGGTGCTTTGCGTTTTTCAAAGAGAATGTTCAGAAATTTTCACGGCGAGAAAATCAATCCCGCTTTAATCATCGGTGCTAACCAAAAAAGTGCACAAATCATCAGTTCCGCGATGGAAGGTTCGATCGACTACTTTCCCGTAGCCGTTGTGGACAACGACAAGAGCCTGATCAACTCCTACTTCTTCAACAAAAAGGTCTATCCGTGTGAGGAGCTCGAAGCGCTGATCCGGAAGTATGCGATTAACAGTGCCATCATCACCAAAGCGTATACACCTGACGCGCTCGATACCTTATTCGAACGGCTCAAAAAGGCGGGTGTCGAGCATATCAAGCTCTCGAGGCTACTGGCGAACAAGGAAGAGAATCTGCGTGATATCGCCATCGAAGATCTGCTCGCACGCCGTCCGAAGGATCTCGATACCAAGGTGATCGACAAGCTGGTCGAGAACAGAGTGGTCATGATCACCGGGGCAGGGGGAAGTATCGGCAGTGAGATCGCCAGGCAGTGTGCCAGAAGCGGTGCAAAGCGTCTGATTTTGCTCGATCACAGTGAGTATAATCTCTACACGATCACCGAGGAGCTGCTTCAGAAAGATACTGTCTCATTGATGCAGTCGGTGGTGGACAGGAAATTGCTTGAAAAGACATTCGTGAAGTATCGTCCCGATATCGTCATTCATGCCGCTGCCTACAAACATGTACCGCTGTGTGAAGAGAATATCGAAGGTGCGGTGCTCAACAACATCATTGGGACCAAGAATACGATCGATCTGGCGATCAAATACGATGTCGAAAAGTTTGTGCTCATCTCGACCGACAAAGCGGTACGCCCGACCAATGTCATGGGCGCGACCAAACGTGTGTGTGAACTCTACGCACAGAATGTTGAGAGTAAAAATACGTTGATTACAGCGGTGCGTTTCGGTAACGTGCTGGGTTCCAGCGGCAGTGTCATTCCCAAATTCAAACGCCAGATCGCTCAGAATCGTCCACTGACGATCACCCATCCTGAGATCACGCGCTATTTTATGCTGATTCCAGAAGCGTGTCAGCTTGTACTTCAGGCGGCGGCGATCGCACAGAAGAACGAACTCTTCATTCTCGATATGGGTAAACCGGTCAAGATCGTCGATCTGGCACGAAAAATGCTGAAGATTTATGACCGGGAGGATCTTGGCATTGTCTTTACAGGGCTTCGCAAGGGGGAAAAACTCTATGAAGAGCTCCTCATTGATGAGAGTGACAAAAAGACGATGTATGACTCCATTCTCGTTTCGAAGACAACCTCTTACGATATTGATAAGCTTAGCAAAGATATCGAAGAGTTGTTAATAATTGAAAATAAGCTTCAAAAACTTAAAGATATTTTACCTGAATTTAAACATGATGTGTAAATATAATCTATATTGTGTATAATAAATTAAAAAATTATATTAAGG
>JALWRO010000140.1 GCA_027080605.1 Campylobacterales bacterium | reverse complement strand
AATATGCTACGGGCGTAAACGGTTTATTTTCCTTAGGCTACAAGTCAGGCGCTTTTCGGTATGAGCTTGAATTAAACGCGGCACGGACTACATTAAAAGATTTTATTAAAGCCAATACCAAGCCCACGACACGTACGGGTTATGTCTTGTCTAAAACAGCTTTGTTAAATATTTTGTACGATTTCATAAAAAATATCTCTGTTTTGTTCAAATTTATTAAAAAATAATAAAACATTAGGTATAGTATTTTAATTAATTTTGGAATATTTGCAAAAGAGGAGTGGATTGTGGATTTAAATAGCTTGAAAAACCTGGAGTTGCTTTATGTGGAGGACGATGCCGATGTCATGAATCAGACAAAGCTGATTTTAGATGATTTCGTCAAAACTGTCCATACAGCTTCAAACGGCGAAGAGGGTCTGGAGATTGCCCTGAATAAAAATATCGATATTATCGTTGCCGATATCAATATGCCCGTTATGAACGGTATCGAGATGATCAAAAAACTGAAAAAAGAGCATGACAAAAATATTCCGTGTATCATCACAACCGCACATACCGATACCGAATATCTCATCGATGCAATCAACCTCAAAGTAGACGGTTATATTATCAAGCCGATCAATATTAAAGATTTGATCAACTCTATTTACACTGTCATGCTGCCGATCATCCAGAAAAAAGAGATCGAGGGATGCGCCCATGTTGTCGATTCACTCGCAGCACTGGTCGGTGGTAAAAAGATCGAAATTTTAAAATATATCATCGACAATCTCGATGAAGAAAATGTCTTCCACGGTTCATACCAGGATATTATGGAAGCGCTCGATGTCAGTAAGCCGACAGTTGTCAATATGTTCAAACAACTCATCGGCGCCGGTATTCTCGAAAAAATCAAAAATAAAGTCTATAAATTCAAAAGACAAGACCTCATCAAATAAGATCCCATCCACATCTGCACAGACTTTTGAAGAGATAAGAGTGAACCACTTCTTATCCTCTTCATGATACGCTACATTTTTCAAAAATTTACATATAAAGGATGTATCATGAAAAAAATTCTCTTTTTTCTGACACTTGCTCTGGCAACATCACTTTTTGCCAAAAATCCAATAGCGGAAATGAAAACAAACCGCGGAACGATCACCCTCGAACTCTATCCTGACATTGCACCCAAAGCGGTGGAAAATTTCATCAAACTCTCCCAAAAAGGCTACTATAACGGTACAATCTTTCACCGTGTAATCAAAGGCTTCATGATTCAGGGTGGTGACCCTACCGGTACAGGAATGGGCGGTCGGTCAATCTGGGGAAAAGAGTTTGAAAACGAGTATAAACCCAATGTCGTATTCGACAAACCGGGACTGCTGGCAATGGCAAACAGAGGGCCAAACACCAACGGCAGTCAGTTTTTCATCACTGTCGCCCCTGCGCCATGGCTAAACGGCGGCTATACGATCTTTGGCAAAGTGATCAAAGGGTTCGATGTCGTCAAAAAGATAGAAAACAGCAAAACCGGTTACCGTGACAAACCTGTCGAAAAACAGGTGATCGAATCTGTCACCATCGTCACAGCGGAACAAAACGGCACAAAAACTGCTAAATAACTGAAAATTTCACTACAAGGAGCCTTCATGCAGACTATTTTCCGTGAATATGACATACGCGGTATTTTCGAAAAAGAACTCAACGAACAGAGTGTCAAACTGATCGGATACTTTCTGGGACAGAGAGTCAAAGAGAAGGGAGACTATGTCGCTATCGGTTACGATGCACGCACCCACTCTCCCGTACTGCATGACTGGCTCACCAGCGGATTCAACAAGGCGGGCGTCCATGTCCTGACCATGGGACTGGTTGCAACACCGGTCAACTATTTTGCCAACTATCAGGAGTTTGACGGTATTACGCCCTCCGCTTCTGTCATGATCACCGGCAGCCACAATCCGCCGGAGTACAACGGCTTTAAAATCACAATCGACAAAAGACCTTTTTTCGGCGAAGAGATCTACGCGCTGGGGCGTGAGATTATGGCGCATAAAGATATGCAAATCGAAGACAACACACAGGCAACATTTATCGATGCCAAAGAGCGTTATATCGATTTCATGAGCCGTGAATTTTCCCACCTCAAGGGAATGGATGAAAAAATTGTGCTCGATTGCGGGAACGGTGTAGCGGGAGTGGTTCTGACTGATATTTGCGACAATCTCTCTCTTAACTATGAAGGAATGTACTGCGAACCGGACGGCACCTTTCCCAACCACCACCCCGACCCGTCTGTCGAAAAAAATCTTGCCGATATTCAGGCAAAACTTAAAGAGAGGTTCGATCTGGGCTTTGCCTATGACGGAGATGCAGACCGTATCGCGGTACTGACCCGAAAACACAATATCAAAGGCGACGAACTCGCCATTCTCTTTTCCAAAACGATGCAAAATCCGACCATCATCGGCGAAGTAAAGTGCTCACAGGTGATGTACGATGAAATCAATAAAACCGGTAAAGCGATCATGTACAAAACCGGACACTCCAATCTCAAAGTCAAAATCAAAGAGACAGGCGCCGATCTTGCCGCAGAAGTGAGCGGACACATTTTTTTCAACGACCGTTACTTCGGTTTCGATGACGCTATTTACACAACATTCCGTGTACTGGAACTTGTTAAAAACGGTATGGATCTCGATAATGAACTCGAAGCCCTGCCCAAAACCTACTCTACTGAAGAGATCAAAGTTGAAGTGACCGAAGCGGAGAAGTTTCCACTCATTGACAAAGTCAAAGAGCTGCTTCAAAACCCACCCGCCGGTTTTCCTGAAATCAAGGATATCATCACCGTCGACGGTGTACGTATCATCTTCTCAGACGGCTGGGGACTGGTACGCGCATCCAACACTACACCGGTCATCGTGACACGTTTCGAGTCTACTGATGCAGCGCATGCCAAAGAGTATGAAGAGAAAATCAACGACCTTATCCAGCAGGCAAAAGCAGCGCTGTAACGAAAAAAACGCTATAATACTCCTTATCTTTGTACCCAAAAAAGGAGTATTATGCAACTGACACTCAACTCCCCTCTTGATATGCACCTGCACCTCAGAGACGGTGAAATGCTCAGAACAGTCGCACCACTTTCCGCCCATTCGTTTGCTGCTGCTATTATCATGCCAAATCTCGTGCCACCGGTCACCACTGTTGAAGCAGTTACTGCCTACAAAGGACGTATTCTCGAAGGAATCGGAAATGAAAAGTTCGATCCGCTGATGACACTCTTTTTCCAGGAGAGTTACGATGTCGCATTTCTCGAAAAAGCGAAACCTTACATACACGGCATCAAACTCTATCCTGCCGGTATTACGACCAACTCGGAAGGCGGCGTCAGCACCATAGACAGCGCCGCGCTAAATATGACACTCACCGCCATGAGTGATCTGGAAATTCCGCTTTTGATTCACGGGGAGAGCAACGGTTTTGTGATGGACAGGGAAAAAGAGTTTGTTCCCGTTTACGAAGATCTGGCACAAAAATTTCCTGATCTGAAAATCGTTATGGAGCATATCACCACCAAAGAGAGTGTTGCGGCACTGGAGCATCATGAAAACCTCTATGCGACTATTACACTCCATCATCTGCTCATCACACTCGATGAAGTGGCGGGAGGTATGCTCCAGCCACACCTCTTCTGCAAACCGATCGCCAAACGCCCTGAAGACCGGGAAGCACTGCTCTCCGTCGCTCTCTCGGCACATCCGAAAGTGATGTTCGGCAGTGACTCGGCACCCCATCCGCAATATGCCAAAGAGAACTGCGGATGCGCGGCAGGTGTCTTTACCGCCCCCATCGCCCTGCCCGTTTTGGCACAACTTTTTGACACACATGGAAAACTGGATAATCTTCAGACTTTTGTCAGTGACAATGCACAGCGTATTTACAACTATACACCACCTCAAAAAAGTGTGGTACTGGAGAAAAAAGCCTTTACGGTTCCGGAAAAATACGGTAATGTCGTACCGATGTATGCCGGCGAAGAGATTGGATGGTGTATTCAATCCGTTAGCTGATTTTTCCAATATGGCTCTGCCGGGATCTTTTCCCACAGAGCTTCCAGCCTTTTGAAGGCGCGTTATACAAATATAGACAGCTTACATAAAACCACTATCATACAATTCACATCATAACATCGTTATTCACATCTTCAAATCAGCGTGTGAACAACGGAGAAAATCTATTTACCAAAATAACTATAAAAATATGTTATAATACAAACACGTTTCAGAAGATCAGTATTGAGGAGGTTGTTCATGAAGATGGTGTTTGTTCTGCTTTTTACATTTGCGTTTGCCTTTGCAGGAGAGTTTTCGGTGACAGGCACTGTCGTCTCTGACAACCAAAAGATGATTGGCGCCCGATATATGGGGTATGTCAAGCGAATCAATTTTGAAATCGGAGACAAGGTTTATCGCGAAGATACCCTTTTTGAACTCGAATCGGCAGAATTTGACATCCTTAAAAACCAGGCTGATCTTGCACTGGAACAGGCGCAGATTATGGTCAATATGTACCGTACCAGACTCGACAATATTCGCAGGGAAAAGAAAATTTTAAAGATCAAAGGGCATGAAGATACGCTGGATATGAACAATCTCGATATAACCGCAGAAAACGTCGAGGCGGGACTGGAGGCAGCGCGCGCACTGGTGAAAAATGCTGCGGTAAAGATGAAGCAGATCGCTACCATTTCAGATTATCTGGAGGTCAAAGCACCCAATGACGGGATTATTGTCGAAAAACGTATCCGCGTCGGCGATTTGATCGTACCGGGTATGCTGGCAATGGTACTTGTCGATCTCAAACATCTGGAAATTGAAGCGCAGATTGCAGAATCCGATCTACTGAAAGTCTATAAAAGACAACGCGTCAAAGTTTCGGTTCCTTCAATCAAATACCACACTACCGGTGTCATTAAATCGATTGTTCCGGGGGCAAATCCGATGGCACATACATTCACCATCCGTGTCAAGTTCAGAAGAAACGAAGAGTTGCCTATCTATCCCGGAATGTACGCGAAAATCGATATCGACTATGACAGCGACGATGCTATTTTCAAAGCAGATGACAAAAAACCGGCAAAGAGACGAGATTAAGCTTCTCCTCTTTTTGCATGCGCCTCACGCTCTTTTTGCTCCTGATCTCTTTTCACCCAGTGCATCGCTTCGGAGTTGTCCATTAAAACAGGAATGAAAAAGAGTGACACCAGCGTCGCTGCCATACTCCCAAATATCAAAGCTACTCCCAATCCTCCAAAAATCGGATCGGTCGCTAACAACAAACTCCCCAGAATAATCGCAACCGCAGTCAGCATAATCGGCTTGGCGCGCGTCGCCGTCGCTACGGCAATCGCTTTTTTCTGCTCCATACCGTTGGCAATGAGTGCCCGGGAAAAGTCGATCAACAGCAGCGAACTGCGGGCACTGATTCCCATCAGTGAAATAAACCCGATCAATGATGTTGCCGTTAAAAAGAAGTTGGTATCAGTAAAATAGAGTTGAATCTTATCCGTCACCCAGTGTCCCGCAATCACCCCGATGATAGAGAGAAAGCTTCCCGCCAGTACAATGCCGCTGAGCGCAAACGATTTATAATAAACAACCATCAGCAAAAACATCAATACCAGTGCGGCAATAAACGCTCCGCCCAGATCACGAAAGGTATCAAGCGTTACTTTCATCTCCCCATCCCAGCGCAACAGCATTTTTTCACCGTTTTGCTTATCTTTAAGATGCAAGTCAAACATATAGGTCGAAATACCCGGATCTTTGGTGACATTGAACTCATCGGTCAACTCTTTGAGCATCCTATCCCTTGCGTCAAGCAGCGGATAGACCTGCGAAACCATGTCGCACTCTGCGGTAATCGTGACCATATCCCGCAGGTTTTTACGAAAAATCGTCGGACTTGAGGAAACCGCTTCGACATTGACCACCTCTTTGACAGGGATCATCATCCCCATCCTGTTCATCAGTTTCAAAGAGGAGAGTTTCGCTTCAAGCGCCTCTTTTGAATCGTGTCTGAACCGATGCGTCTTTTCACTCAAACGTACAAAAATAGGTATCTGATCCTGCTGGTTGCGTGTATTTTTAACCGCTATCGGCATCCCTTTAAATGCCAGATAGAGGATATTATTCACCTGTTCGACACTAAGCGCACTGCGCAAAATTTTCTCTTTATCGGGCACGAGTTCATATTTGGTAAAAATAGTATCCTGCATCACATCCACATCCACAAGTCCCGGTGTTTTATTCAAAATATCAGCGATCCTCTCCGCAGTCTTTCTGCGCAAAACAGGATCTTTGCCGTATAGTTCAATAACAATTGTCGCCAGAGTCGGCGGTCCGGAAGGCATTTCGATAAATTTGATCGTCGTTCCTGGCACCACTGCCGTACACTCCTCCTGAATCTCCGGTCTGATACGATGTACCATCATGTAAGAGGGTTCTTCACGGGTGTGTTTATCTGTCAAGTTAACCACGATCTCCGCCTGATACTTCATGCGCTTGAAATCACTCCCCTTTACCAGCCCCGCATAATCCAGCGGCGCACCCTGCCCCAGATAGGTTTCAATGTCAGTCACCGCCTTTTCACGCTTGAGGTGTTTTCCCACACACTGTGCGACAGCGGCAGTTTGTCCGATAGAACTGTTTGTCGGCGTATCGATATAGATGGTAAACGTATTGGCACTTTTGCCCGGCAGCATTTTCGCCAGTACCAGTTTGGTCGGAAGCATCATCACCGCACCTCCCAGTGCCATTAATACAATCATGATAACACCCAATTTACGCCATCTGGTTTGCAAAATCCAATAGACTATTTTTTCCATGAAGCACTCATCTCCCGGATACTTACTACCCATTGTTTCACTTTTTCAACCAGCAAGACCACCGGTTGCATCAGCCTGCGCAACAAACTCAATCTCGGTACCGACACTGTCTCACAGACTTCACCTCCATGTCCGCCTTCATGATGAATATTTTTAATCAACTTTTTTGCCAGATACGGTGCAAATACATACGCGACGAACAATGATACCGCCAGTCCGACAGGAACGTTAAGCGGAATCGGTTTCATGAACTGCCCCATCATCCCACCGACAAACGCCATTGGAATCATTGTCAGCATAATCGCAATCGTCGCGATATTCGTTGACGGACCTATTTCATCGGTCGCTTCAATAATCAGTTCATCATAATCCTGATCTTTGGCTTTTTCCATATGCATATGACGATGGATATTTTCAATCACAATAATCGCATCATCGACAATCAACCCCAGAGAGAGCAAAAACGCAAAGAGGGTAATCCGATTAATTGTCTGTCCCGTTATATAGGCGATAAAAAGCGTTGCTGCCAGAATCATCGGTACCGCAATCGTTACTACCAGTGACTCCCGCCATCCCAGAAAAGGAATCAAAATCATTGCAATAATCAAAATGGTAATCAACAGATGGTGCACCAGTTCATTGACCGCTTCATTGGCTCTTTCACCATAATTTCTGGTAACGATATACCCCACACCCTGTTCTCTCAGCTCCTCTTTTGCTTCACGAACCTTTTCGATCACTTTTTCGGCAATCGTAACAGCATTGGTACCTTTTAGTTTCGCAACAGTCATTGTAATCTGATCCCCCGCATCCCGGAACGGTCCCAGAATTCCGGCACGTTTCTCCTCTTCCTCTTTTTCATGCTGCGCCGCTTCGGTTGCATTGGCTTCACGGTAAGAGAGCAGGACTTTTTGAAAATTCTGAATATCATAACTGTAAGCAATATCGGCAATATCTTTCAGATAGATCGGCGACCCGCGATATTGCGCTACAATCAGACTTTTAAGATCATCGACATCCTCAATCGCATTGCGCATGCCGAAAACGATCAGATTATTGTCATCCGTCGGTGCATCGATTTCGGGAGCATTTTTAGAGATCATCTTAATCGCCTGTGCGATCTGCCCCAGAGAGAGATGATACGCCGCCAGTTTGTCAAGATTGATCATGACATTGAATTGCGGACGTTTAGCTCCTTTGAGCACTGTCTTTGATACGTTAGGAATAGCATTGATATCCTGCTGCAGTTCACGAATTGTTTTGAACAATATAATATTATCAATTTTTTTGCTACCTTCCAGTTTATAAAAAGCAACTGTCAAAATCGGTATGTCAATATCAATATCGAACGGCTTGATGAGCGGAGGCATCGTTCCTTTGGGAAGATGATCCATGTTTTGCATCACCTTGTCATAAAGTTTCAGGTTTGACGATTCACGATTTTCCCCGATGAAATACTGCACATTGATCATGCCGACATTGTTCATCGCCGTACCGTAGATATTTTCAACCCCCTTGATTTCACTGATTTTACGCTCCAGCGGCTTGATGATGACGTTGGTAATCTCTTTGGGCGATGCACCCGGGAGTGCGATTATTACCGATCCGCCGCTCACTTCGATCTGAGGATCTTCTTCACGCGGCATTGTCTGCAAAGAGATAAAACCAAGCATCAATATAGAGAATCCCAGTATCATCGTCAAAGGGTTTTTGAGAAAAGCCTTACAAAGATAACCGGCAATATTTTTTATCTTATAAGTTTTCATGATAACCTCTCTAACATAATTGTAGCATATAAACTATAAAGTATTCTTATATTTATACTGCAATTTGTTTCATACTTGACAGTTCATGAAATTGCTTCTGTAAAAACTTGCTATAATAACAAAAAGGAGAGCATATGCCCGGAAAATTGCAGCAAATTTGTAATCAACTGATAGAATCCGAAGATCTGCATGTTGACGACCGGATACTTCAATCGCTTAAAAAATATAGTATCGCCATCGATATTTCAGAAAATCCGGCAATCATACGGATTTTTTCACATACTAAATTTACCCTTTCGGATATTATCCCCATCATGCATGATTTCGGATTTTTTGTCAACAGTGAAGTCTCTTTTGAACTCTCTGACGGAAGTCAGGCCATCTATGTCACCAAACTCTATCTTGAACTACAGGAACCGACGCTGCTCACTGCCCATGCAAACCATATCACTGAAATTCTTCTTTATGCGTTACGAAGTCTCAAAAAAGAGAGTTGCGCACTTTTTTCACTGGCATATTCCCAAAACTTTTGTCTTCATTCGATTCTTCTTTTTCGTGCCGTAACACACTATGAGAACCAACTTGTTCCGGAATTTAACATACCGAAGATTATTACTACCCTGACCAGTTACCATATGATATCAAAAGCGTTTCTGACCTATTTCCTGTACAAATTTAATCCCGATAAAAAACGCGGGAAAAAACGTCTTGATGATTCTGAAGCGAAAGTTCATGAACTCTTTAAAGAGATACGGGAGAGTGACGACGACAGAATACTCAAACTTTTTTTCAAAATCCTGCAACATATGCTGCGTACCAACTACTTTCTCTACAAAAAAAGTATCGCATTCAAAATTGACGTCGAAAGTTTGAAACCCCATCTCAGGGGCATACAGCCCAAAATAGAAGCGTTTGTTTATAGTGAACAGTTTCGCGGTACCCACCTGCGCATGGGGAAAATTGCCAGAGGCGGTCTGCGATACAGCAGCCGTTCAGAAGATTACCGCACGGAGATCAAATCTCTGATGGCGGCACAGGAGGGGAAAAATGCCATTATCATTCCCAGCGGTGCTAAAGGAGGATTTGTCATCGATACACCCAGGTATGCCCTGACGATGGAAGCGTTTACCGAATTTTACAGCGATTTCATCGACGCTTTGCTCGATATGGTAGATAACAAAAAAGGTGAAGAGATTGTTCATGATCCCAAAATTGTCACTTATGATGATGCAGACACCTATTTTGTCGTTGCAGCGGACAGGGGAACCTCCAATATGAGTGACACTGCCAATGCCATCGCCAGAAAACGCGGTTTTTGGATCGACGATGCATTCGCCAGCGGCGGTAGTAACGGCTTTCATCATAAAAAGCTCGGTATCACGGCAAAAGGTGCACTCAAATCTGTCGAGCGGTTTTTTATCGAAAAGGGGATCAACTTTTATGAGACACCGATTACCGTTGTCGGTATCGGCTCTATGAGCGGTGATGTTTTCGGCAATGGAATGATTCAAAGCGATAAATTTAAACTTATCGGAGCTATCAGTCATGATGAAGTCTTTATCGATCCTGATCCTGATCCCAAAGTTTCTTATGAGGAGCGTGTACGGCTTTTTCATACAAAAGCCCAAAAATGGTCAAATTACGATCCCGACAAAATATCTTCAGGAGGCGGTATTTTCAAACGCAATGCACACGATATTCCGCTAAACGAAAATCTTCAAAAATTTTTCAAAACACGCAAAACCAGTGTCAACGGAGAGGAACTTGCCTCTATGCTGCTCAAGTTGCCGGTAGATATGATCTACAACGGCGGTGTGGGAACCTATATAAAATCCAGTGAAGAGAGCAATCTGGAAGTCGGAGACAAAGAGAATGAATATGTCCGTGTCGATGCAAGCGAGGTGAAGGCATTTTGTATTTGTGAAGGCGGGAATCTGGGACTAACCCAAAAAGCACGCTACGAATATGCCCTCGGCGGCGGAAAAATCCACCTTGACAGCATCGACAACGCCGCAGGAGTCAATACCAGCGATCATGAAGTGAATCTCAAAATCATTCTCAACGATCTGGTCGCAAAACATTTTATCACCCCTGAAAAGAAGCATGAAACACTCAAAGCACTCACACCCCGGGTAGTCAACAGTGTGCTTTGGAGCAACTATTTCCAGTCGCTCGGTATCGCGCTCGATCGCAGCCGTTCCCGTTCGGATACAAATAGTTTTATCAACGTCATCAATCTGCTTGAAAATCATCTCGATGTTTTCAAAAGACGCTATTTTAATCTGCCCAAAGATACCGACTTTACAGAAGTAATTGACAAAAAAGGTGATATTATCCGACCGGTTCTCTCTGTACTTTTGCTTTACGCAAAAATCTTTCTCAAACAGATCCTCAACGAAAGTGACATTTATACCCAAAGTACCTTCTTTCATAAATATCTTTTCAAATATTTTCCTAAAGAGTTTGCCACACTGTATGAAGATGCGGTTATAAACCATCCCCTCAAAAAAGAGATCATTTCGATGATTATTGCCAACAAAATCATTGATCAGAGGGGTTCCGGATTTTTAAGCGATTATGAGGAGTTGGGGGAAGAGAAGTTTTTACTCAAAATCAAAGCATATCTCATTACCAACCAACTATACGACGCGAATGATATACGCTTTGAAATTTACAGAGGTGATTATCAAATACCACTCCAGAAACAATATACCATGCTGCTGGAGATTGAAGATAAAATCGATTATAACATCAAATGGATGCTACGATCCCTCAAGCCTGAAGATTTCTGCTTTGAAACGATTCTTGATTACAAAAACGCCATCGCCGATATTGCTGAAAAAATAGACATACCACACCGTGTTATGGTACCAGGCAATAATCGTATCAACGATTTTTTTGCACAGCTAAACTATCTGAAGTTTGCCACGGCGGTTATTAAAATTACCAAACAGACAGGAGCGCCCTTTGCCCGCTGTGCGACGACGTTCTATCATATTCTTCAGGAGTTTGAAATTCCGTTGTTGATAGAGCATATTGAAAATGTTGCTATCAACAAACCCAATGAAACACTGCTTCGTGAGCAACTGCAGATGTTGCTGGAGTCACTTTTGTCAGAACTGACTATCGCAATGCTCTCCTATCAGCGAAGTAATGAAAATATTGAAACAGCTTTACAAAACTATCTCAAAGAGCGACAATTCGATATGAAGGAATATAAAACGATGCTTGATTTTCTCAAAAAAAATGAGCATGTCACTATTTCCGATCTTTCCGTCATCGTCAACCATTTTTTATTGATCAGGACGTAAGTATAGTATGTATAAGCCGATTATGAAACTTTTATTGGTACTCTTTTGCCTCTCTCCGCTGGCAGCTGTCGAAAATTTTACCTATCACATAAATATCAGCAATCCCCACCCTGTTGTCAAAGAAGCGGTCATACTCACTATGGAATTTAACCAGACACGAGCCGGCAAAGTAATACGTTTTAGTTTTGCATTGCCAAAAGACCAACGGTACGATACCGAGTTTCTGGAAGCAAACGAAAACAAAGACTTCAAAAACCGTACCCGTGTCATCATGAAATATGCTATTTTTCCAAAGAAAGCAGTCGATCTCAAAATACCGCTGCAACTTACCATACAGGAAGCATCACAGGAAGAGTTGAAAAAGTTTGTCACCGGATCCGCCGATGAACTGATGTATCTGCAAACGACCAACAAAGTCTGTAAACTGCCTGCCTTAGAACTATATGTCAAACCGCTTCCTCATGAAACGAAAATAGTCGGAGATTATCGTCTCGGTTTTGCAATCGACCATAACCAAACTACAGCCGATAAGCAGATTAATGTAACCTACACTTTGTCAGGAAGAGGTTATCGTCCAGACATCACAACCCTGCTTCCACCTGTTAGCGGAGTCACTGCATTTCTTGCAAAGGAGCAATTTCATGATAAACTTTTCCACAAAGTCATTTTTCACTATGCACTCATTTCCGATCAAAACTTTACAATTCCTCAAATAAAAATACCAGCATATAACCCTAAGAAAAAGAGTATATATTACCTTTCTGCCGAAGCAGTACCTGTGGTCGTATTACCTGCACACAATCATAATAGCAAGGGAACAAGACTTTTCCCCTCCGTAAACCGGCACACAGTGATACAATGGATCGATTATTTTCTACTTTTCCTCGCCGGTTTTCTAAGTTATATAACGCTACAACGTATCATCGAACACTATAACAAACGTCTTCCGGCAGAAAAAAAATTTATTAAAAAAATCAAAGATACAAAAAACTCCAGATCACTGCTGCAAACACTTATTTTATCTCATGAAACGCTTTTTACCAAAGAAATTGAGGAACTAGAAAAGCATATTTATCAAAACCGGTCACTTTCAATCTCCAATCTGAAAAAGAGAATCATCCATAAATTTTTAAATAGATATAACATAAATTGATGTTGTTAAATTAGATTTTTTCTTTTAGGGCATTGCGTAAAAAACAGACAATCTGGAAATATTTTGGCTTTTTTTACGCAGACATAAGTTTCGTTTATACACTCTTGGAGTATAATAAATGCGTTATATAAATTTTTATTATCTTTTAGATAATAGTTATAAGGAGGACTTATGAAGTTAGGCTTTTTGGTAGACCTCGATCTTTGCATGGGCTGTAAAGGTTGCGAGGTAGCTTGTAAAGTTGAAAATGAAGTGCCTGTAAGCTCATGGCGACTTCGTGTCAAGTATGTGGATCAGGGAACTTTCCCGGATACTTCCAGAACATTTACACCACTTCGATGTAATCACTGTGAAAGCGCTCCGTGTGAGAGAATTTGTCCGGTCAGTGCACTCCACTATCTTGAAAACGGTATCGTTAACATCGACAATCACCGATGTATCGGTTGTGCGGGTTGTATAATGGCATGTCCATACGGTGCAATCTATATGGATCCGGAAACCAATACAGCCGATAAATGTACCTACTGTGCACATAGAATCGAAGGTGGTCTGATGCCTGCATGTGTCGTGGCATGTCCTGTTGAAGCAAATATTTTCGGAGATCTCGATGATCCGATGAGTAATATCAGCCGATACATCAGTGCAGACAAACGTGTACAGGTCAGAAAACCTGAGAAAAACACAAAACCGAAACATTTCTATGTCGGTGGTGGTCAGGCACAACTCAATCCGCTTGCCGCAAAACGCGAAGAGGGATACAGTCTCTTTACCAATATTACTCATTTGAAACATATAGGAGGTCATCACTAATGCATGCAGAAACTATAAACAATGCAATCGTTACGATGGACGTTGCGCTGCCCGGCATTGTTTGGGGATGGATGATTACCCTCAACCTTTGGGCAAAAAGTATTGCAACCGGTTCCATTCTGGTCGGAGCTTTTCTTCTCGCAAGATATGACGGTAAAGATTTAAAAGGTTTGAAGACGGTTATTCCGTTAGTTGCCTTTGTCTTTTTGAATATTTTCCTGCTTTTCACGCTGCTTGATTTACATCAGCCTTTCAGGATGATCAATATTTTTCTACATCCGCACTTTACGTCAGCTATTACTGTCGGTGCATGGATGGCGACAGTATTGACCGGTATTATCGCATGGATGGCATACCTGGTATTTTTCAAGAAAAAATCAGATGGTATTTACTATACATTGCTCAAAGCGGCTGTTGTTCTGGCAATCCCTGTAACACTTTACACTGCAGCGATCATGGGTGAAGCAAGTGCAAGAGAACTTTGGCAAACACCTGCCGAACTCATTCAAATGGCACTGGCTGCATTTGTTGCAGGCTCTGCAATTTTGGCATTTTTCAGTGGTTCATGGACGAAGGAAGCGAGAAGAGATCTGGCTATCATTCTGGCAACTGCGGCATTTCTTTCATTCATCATGTATATGGGTGAGTACTATCTGTCATTTAAATCTCAGGAAGCTGAAGCAACACTGGCATACGTACAAGCCGGCGGCGAGTACCATACTCTGTTCTGGCTCGGTCAGGTTATCGGTTATATCCTGCCGTTTTTCATTGCTATCGGTGCAATCAGAAACGGCAATGGCGCATTGCTGAAACTTGCAGCCATTCTGGCACTTATCGGTCTGTTCATTGCGAAACATGTATGGCTGATCATTCCACAATTATTACCGTTAAGTTAGGGAGGAACATAGAAAATGTTTTTAGAAAGTAGAAGAAATTTTTTAAAAGGTACTGCATATGGTGTTGCAGGTGCCACAGTAGCAGCAGGTGTTTTTTCCTCTGTTGTCGCTGATGAAACAAAAGAAGAAACAAAATTTACACCAACACCCAAAGAGCTCAATTTCTATCCTTCGCAAACTGAGTGGGACAGTTTTCTTGAACTCGACGGGGATGACTGGAAAAGAGGCGGTGTTGGAAGAAACGGTGTTCAGTCTAAGGAGAATCCGGACGGAATTCTCGTGCATGACTATACTATCGTACCGACTGCCTGTTCCAACTGCGAAGCGGGCTGCGGTCTGACTGCATGGGTTGATAAAAAGACACTCACAGTCAGAAAATATATGGGTAATCCACTGCACACGGGAAGCCGTGGTAGAAACTGTGCCAAAGGGTACGGTACCATGAGTCAAATGTACGATCCGGATCGTATTCCTTTCCCTATCAAAAGAGCGCCTGGTTCAAAAAGGGGCGACGGGAAATGGATCAGAATCACCTGGGATCAGGCGATGAAAGAGATCGGTCAAAAAATGCACGACACCCTGAAAGCAGGTGATGAGCTCTCTAAAAAATATATTATGTATCATGTTGGTCGTCCTAATGAAAACGGATTTACCGGTCGTGTACCGGCGATGCTTGGTGTTGACGGTTCTGACTCTCATACCAATATTTGTAGTGCCGGTGCAAGAGAAGGTTCTATTCAGTGGGCTAACGATGACAGGAACTCACCGGATTGGGCGAATGCAAAATTGATCTTCCTGCAATCATCCCATGCAGCGGATGCCGGTCACTACTTCCAGCAGTCGGCAGGTCTTATTGCAGATGCACGAAAAAAAGGTGCAAAGATGGTCGTTATCGATCCGAGACTCTCCAACTCGGCAGGTATAGCTGATCTCTGGCTTTCTCCTTGGCCGGGAACGGAAGCGGCACTCTATCTGCACTATGTCAACAGAGTTCTCAATGAAGATAATATCAACGGGAAAAGCCTCGTAGACCATAAATTTGTCAAAAACTGGGTCAACTGGGATAAATTGATGGCAGATGATGCCTATCTCAAAAAGATGCTCGAGTACGGATACATCAAATCAATTCCTGAAAAACGTGACTATCCTGCTTTCATTGAAATGTTAAAAGAGATTTATGCACCTTATACCAAAGAATTTGTTGTTGAAGAGTGTAAACTTGAAGGACAGGAAGATAAACTCGATGAACTCTTCGACATGATTGTCGATGCAGGTCCAAGAATCGCCACGTATCTCTGGAGAGCCGGTACAATTGGTCACAAAGGTGGATGGATGAACACCAGAGCAGGTTTCCTGCTGATGGCACTTGTCGGTGCAATGGCAGGTGATATCGGAGGCGTAAGCTGGCACCACTGGCATGAAATTTCTGTCGGCGGAAAAGGTGATAAAGCGACTGTCGCCGGTAAATACCCTGGAAAAGTTGATGTTTGGAATGAACTGGCATGGCCACCTGAGTATCCTCTCTCTACTTATGAGATGAGTATGATTCTCCCTCACCTTCTCGCAGATGAAGAGTGGCAGAAAAAATGGCGCTCAAAAGGGGTTATGGTTCCTGAAAAACTGGCAGTCTGGATTCCAAGAATGTACAACCCTGTCTGGATCAACCCGGATGGTTTTAGATGGATCGATATCCTCAAAAACGAAAAGAAAATGGAAATGACACTCAACCTCTCTCCAACATGGAGTGAAACAAACTGGTTCTGTGACTATGTTCTGCCTGTCGGTCTTGCAGGTGAAAGACACGATCAACAATCTTCTCCAACCAAACCGGAGAGATGGACAGCTTTCAGACAACCGGCATTGAGAGTTACTTTAGAAAAAATGGGATGGAAACCGAAGCGTCCTGAGAGAGCAACACTTGAAGCGCATATGAAAGCGGGTCTCGGTGAAATCTGGGAAGAAAATGAATTTTTTCTGAATCTTCTCTACTACCATGTTGATCCAGATGGAAGTCTCGGTATTCAAAAACATGCGGCAAGTAAAAAAGATCCGTCCAGACCAGTAACTATTGCTGAATATTACGATGCGGCATTTAGCTTATTACCAAATCTTCTTGAAGTAGCAAAAATGGAATATCCAAACAGTGAATTTCCATGCTATGAGTACATGAGAGATCACGGTGCATGGACAGAAGAAACAAATATCTACAGACCTCAGGAGAAAGAGCTTAAGATCGACAAAAAGAAAAAAACGATTGAAGCACATGGACACACTTACGATGCAAGAGAAGTCAAGCAAGATGACTCCGGCGTACTTTGGGCTGAGCATGACGGTAAAAAACACTCAATCGGTATTGAAGTAGACGGTAAGTTCTATGAAGGATTCCACACTCCGGATAAAAAACTTGACTTCTATGTTGACTGGTTTGCAAACGAATGGAAATGGCCTGAGTACGGTATACCGATCTACCCGCGTAACAAAGGTGAGAGAAAGAAAATGACACATATCGTCACACAGGTACACCATGACTTTATGGAGAAAGAGAACGAATTCGCACTCAATACGATTTACAGACTCTCTTACAATATCCATACAAGATCTGTGAACTCCAAGCATTTGATGGAGATTAGCCAGAACCATAACCCTGTCTGGATCTACACCAAAGATGCAGAAAAACTGGGTATCAAAAACAGAGAGCCTGTTAAAGTACGCATTGTCGATACTGTAAGTGGACTTGAAAGCGGCTATTTTATCGGTATGGCGATTGTTACTGAGGCAACCAGACCAGGCGTACTGGCATGTTCACACCATGCAGGACGATGGAAAGTAAAAAATGCTGTCGATATCCCGGGCTTTAAACACAAGCTGGGTGTTATGGGACTTGGGGCACCTCTTTATGAGATGAAAGATGACGGTACTGAAGCGACGATGACTGCCAAAGGCGGTATCAAACCGATGAAACCATGGCAGTTTAAAGAGTACAATAAAGATCTCGACAATATCTGGTGGGACGGATTGACAGGTGCATGGCAAAATGCCGTAGCGCCAGTACACCCTGATCCTATTGCAGGTAATCACGGCTGGCATCAGAAAGTCATCCTTGAAAAAGCGGGTGAAAATGATAAAATCGGTGATATCTATGTCAATTATGAAAACAACTTCAAAACTTTCCAAATCTGGAGAGATACATTGACAAGACCACTTGCAGCCGGTGATACTATCAGAAGACCAAGATGGATCAAGCGTCCGGGAGCAAAGCTTTCAGACAAAGCTTATTCAGTTTCGATAAAATCGTAACACTACAATATGAAGGAGGAGTTTTCCCTCCTTCAACTTCATCTACAACAAGAGGATCTATATGAACGACAAACTACTTCATGCAAAACAAAGAGAATTTTTTTATGCTCTTTACTCGAGACTTTTTATGAAAGAAGTCGATACAGATTTTTTAAAAACACTCGACCACAAAGATATAAAAGAGTTCTTTCCCAATCTCTACGACTGGGATCTGTTTACAACACTGCCTCAAGAAGAGCTTATTGAAGCGCATCTGAATGTTGATTTTGCAGATATATCACTGATTAACCTAATTCCATATGAAACATTTTATACACGTGAAGACGGCATGATTGAAAGTGGCGGAGATAATCCCGTATTTCAATTTTACGAAGCGTTTGACTTTGTTGTTGAAAAAGATGTAGCCAGAGTCGTTTCTCCCGATCACATCGGTGTAGAGCTTGAGTTTATGTATATGCTCTGTACTGCAGAAGTAAAAGCGCGCAAAAACAGTGATGAAATAGCTGCACAGGAACTTCAGACTATGCAAAAGTCATTTATGGAAAAACATTTGATGCAGTGGGCGCCGCTTTATTTTATTAACGTAAAAAACGAAGCGCAGACGCCTCTCTATCACGACGGGGCTATGACCGGACTGGAATTTTTACTCAACGATTACGAATACCTCAATGCATAACCTCAAAATTGAACTTGGCAACTGTGTCAAAGTTTATGCTAAAAATGCTACTTGTACCAAGTGCGAAGATATTTGCCCGCATCATGCAATTAGTTATAATGAAAACATCCCTGTTGTCAGCGATGCCTGTACCGATTGCGGTGGCTGTATCGGTGTTTGTCCCACAGAAGCGATTTCACTGAAAAATTTTGATACACTCGATTTTATCTTCTCTTTTCTCGAAGGAGAAGAGTCACTCATAAGTTGTAAAAAAAACATCCCCTGTCTGGCAACACTGAGTGTTGAAAATCTTATATCCCTCGCCCTTCTCGGTGATGAAACCATACTTGACCTCGGTCACTGTGCTTCATGTGAAATTCAGGAACCACTCTATGCACAAATTCAGCAAAATATCACCGAAGCAAATCTCTTTTTACAAAATATCAACTCGACTAAAACTATTAAAACTGAAATGCTCGGATATAAAGAACCGGTTGAAGAAAAAGAACCTGATCGCAGACAGTTTCTCAAAAGATTCAGCGTCAAAGGTGCGATCAAAAGCAAAATTGAATTTGAAGAGGCACTTCATGAAGAGCAACATGCCATTAGTATAGAAGATACGCAAAATATCCGAAAAAAAGAGATTCCCAATAAACGTAAACTACTGTTTATGGCATTAAAACGTGCACAGACACCAGTCAATTATCACACATACATGTCAGACGAGATTTCCTTCACGTCACAAAAAAACATCAATGATGACTGCGACAACTGCTCCATATGCTACCGTATTTGCCCCACCGGTGCATTACAAAGCGATCGCCGTCAAACAAAAATAGATTTTGATCCGCTTATGTGTGTAAAGTGTTCATTGTGTCATGATGTCTGTGAACCCAATGCAATCACACTAATTCCTTACAGTACCAAAGAACTTTTTGAACCTAAAGTCACTGAATTGATTAATTTTAAAGTAGTCAGATGCGATGAATGCGCAAACTTTTTTACCTATTTCGGTGGAGAAAAGACCTGTCCACGCTGTAAAATCGAAGAGGAGGAGGCTAAATCATTATGGGGTATCCAATAGACCAAATCGGTGTCAACACCAGACTCTTTTCCATCATCGGCGCCAATGCGATAGAAAAGAAGCAAGATACTTTTTTCAACAATGCATTTCAGCAACTCGATGTTGACTGTAAAATGATGCCTTTAAATATTCGCGAAGATGATCTCGGTTTTTTTCTGAACGGTTTGAAAGACTCTAAAATACAGGGAGCCTTTCTTGATTCTGAATATTGGAAACCTGTTTATGATCTACTTCATGAAGGAAACGATGAAGTACAGCGATGTGGTATCTGTGACACCATCACCATAGCCGATAGCGGTTACAATGTAGAAGTTGTCCAGGGAAGAGCTACACTCGACTGTGTAAATGAACTATGTGATGTATCCGGTAAAAATATTTTAATTATCGGCGACACACCATCTTCAAAAAGTTTTTTGTGGCACCTTGTGAAAGCAAATCCCGCTAAAATTCTCCTGGCAGCACATGAAATTGAAACGTTACGTGATTTTGTTTCACTTATCCCGGAACATATCATTTATGATGTAATACGTATCCAAAATAACAAAATAGAAGAAAAGGTTGACATCACTGTCGATTTTACAAACACATATATCACAGCCGAGAATCAGTATCGTCTCGATTTTACACAAGATTTCAATAAAATATTAGAAAAAATAGCAAAAATTAAAACAAAAGAGTGGAGCGTCTAATGGAAGATATCAAAAACCTAAGAGCAGAATTCGACAAATTACGTAAACAAAATCAGGAATGTGAAGAGGGATGTGAAACAGACTACGATGAAGAGTTTCCCGACTATATTATCGAGATAACAACCAAAATGCTCTCTCCGGCACGTTGCGGAGTCTATTTTTCTAAAAAAGATATACGTACAATTGGTCTTGAGTGTGATGAAAAAATTGCACCGAAACAACGACAGCGAATGATTACGGATATTTTAAAAAGTGTATTTACGGTTGAAGAGATGGAAAAACTGTTTGACGTCATCAAAAACCATATCGATATCAAAATTTCCTATTATGATGAACTTTCCAGTGCATTCCCCTCCAGCGAAAAGCATTTCCTCCCACACAAAGAAAAAGCACTCAAATTCAAATCTACACTCGATCGGATTCTCCGAGACAATAAAGATAGTCTATAGCGTTACAAAATGCGCTATAGCTTCGTCGATCTCCTCTTCATTATATACAGATATACCCTGAGCCTGTAAAAGTGCTGTCGTAACACCCATACCCTCTTTCAATTTTCCACTGAATGTACCATCGTAGATATAGTTATTTGAACATGAAGGACTTTTTGATTTCAAAATTGCTATTTTTATATTGTATTTTATTGCCAAAGCATATGCACGATTAGCGCCTTCCAGAAAAGCATCACGTACAGATAGACCATCCTTTCTTTCGATATCACACTCCCCTGCCAATACATCAATTCCATCACCACAAACAATTTCTGCAGGAAGTCGCGGTACAGCCAAACCACCATCCACTTCCGGACAACAGGAAACCACTTTGGCATCAACATACAATTGCATAAGTCTTGGATCAGGCTTTTTGATTTGACCATCATAACGTACCTGATCACCCAGTAAACAGGCTGAAAGCAAAATCTTAGACATTTTGAATACCTTTGGAAGAACAGTAGTTTAACATAATAAAAGAGGGATAAATAAAAAAGGAATAAAAACGAACGGGCGGCGACCTACATTCCCACCCCAGTAAGGGGCAGTATTATCGGCGAAGAGGGTCTTAGCTTCCTGGTTCGAAAAGGAGCAGGGCGTTTCCCCCTCTCTATAGC
>JALWRO010000139.1:4386-6019 GCA_027080605.1 Campylobacterales bacterium | reverse complement strand
ATATATATGAAAGTAGTAACCGGTGTTGTCGGAAACGATGTCCATGTCGTGGCGAACAGGCTGATCGACATCTCGCTGAATGAAAGAGGTTTTGAAGTCTTCAATCTCGGCGTCAATACCTATCTCGAAGAGTTTATCGATGCGGTGATCGAAACCGACGCCGATGTCGTGCTGATCTCTTCGCTCAACGGTGAAGCGGAGGGGTGGTCGCGCGATCTGCCGCTTTTAAAAAGCAAATACGATCTCAAAGATGTCGTTTTCGTCATAGGGGGAAATCTCGCCGTCGGAGAAGTCGATCCGGATGAGATGGTCGAAAAGTACCGCGGTTACGGTTTTGATCTTGTCTTTCACCAGGTCGATTTGAACGAGGGGCTCGACAGGCTGGAAGATTACCTGAAAGCGTCTGTTTCATGAGCCTGCTGCAAAGAGAGCGCGAAGCGATCGTCAACAACCCCTATGTTGACCATTTCGACTTTGCCGAGATCGAGTCGTTTGTCCAAAATGCCAGCAAAGATCTTTTTATTTCCCATAAATTCAAAACAAGCAACAAAATGCTCGTACAGCCCAGAGGCGGTTTCCCGACCTACGAAAAGGTTTTTAAACTCTACGACGAGTTCAAAGCCGCGGGGGTGGACATACTCCCCCTGACCATCGACAGCAATACCCGTCTCAACGACTACGCCACCGCCAGCAAAATGCTGCGTCTCTCCGAAGAGAACGATGTCGATATGCTCAACGGCTACCCGCTTATCAACCACGGCTACCGGACCACTAGGAAGATGATGGAGCACTTCAACACGCCCGTCAGTCTGCGCCACGGTACCCCCGACGCCAGACTGCTGGTGGAGATTGCAATTGCATCGGGCATTTTCGAGATCGAGGGCGGTCCTATCACCTACCTGCTGCCCTACTCCAAAAACTTTCCGCTGGACAAGGCGTTTATCTACTGGAAATATGTCGAAAAAGTGTGTGCGAAATATTCCGAACTCGGCGAAGCGGTCAACCGTGAATCGTTCGGACCGCTCAGCGCGACACTTCAGCCGCCGGTGATTGTCATTGTCATTCAAATTATCGAGATGCTGCTCTCTCTGGAAGAGGGAGTCAAATCTTTCTCGGTCAGCTTTTCACAGTCCGGCTCCTTTTTACAGGATATCGTCACCGCCAATGTCATCAAAAAACTCTCCCGAAAATATGCCGACCAGTTCGGTCATGAAGATGCCGATATCCACCTGGTCTATCACCAGTGGATGGGCGCTTTTCCGAGAAACAAAGAGCACTCCGAATCGCTCATTACCACAGCGACCGTCATTGCCGGACTGGTCGATGCGGACAAGATTATCACCAAAACCAGAGATGAATCCTACGGTATTCCGACCAAAGAGTCCAACGCCTCTGCCGTCTCCAAAGTACAGTACACACTGGGCATTCTCCGTGCGTTGCCGAAAATCAGCGACGCAGAGGAGGAGAATCTCACCCGTGAAGTGGAAGAGATTATGGAAGCGGTGTTCAACGACAGCGCCGACACCCTCTGGCGCAAGGTCTTCAACGCCATCAAAAAGGGACATATCGAGATCCCCTTCTCCCCGCATATCATCAACAACAACAAAGTGATCACCGTCCGCGACAAAGAGGG
>JALWRO010000139.1:0-4376 GCA_027080605.1 Campylobacterales bacterium | reverse complement strand
GGCAACATACGCATCTACGACAGGGGTGATCTTCCGCTCTCCGACAAAAGTTTCAGGTTCGAGCGCAGCAAACTCTCGCTGGGAGAGGACAAAAATGCACTGGTGAGTCAGATTATCAAAGATATCGGGATTATGTTATGAGTAAACTATATATCGATGTGGGCAGTACCTATTTCAAAGTGAAAGACGACCGGGGCATCCGGCAATATTTCCGCAATTTCGACCAGAATATCTTCGCCGACCTCAAAGAGAAGTGCGGCGATCTGCTGGAGCGTTACCCCAAAGAGGATATCTACATCTGCAGTTCCGCCAACGGCGGGCTCAGTACGCTGATTGTCGGTTTGAGCAACTCGTTCAGCCTCAAATTCGCCACCAATATCGCCTACAACTCCGGTATCAACATTATCGACACGGTGCTCTACCCCAACATCAAAGCCTATCCCGTCCCCGCAGAGCAGATCGATGTCGTCATCATCGTCGGAGGAATCGACAGTGTCGGCAATATCTTCGGGGAAGACCTCATCGGCTATCTGTCGCGTGTCAACTACGCCAATATTGTCTATACCGGCAGTCAAAGCAGCTTGCCCTTTCTGGAGGAGCGTATCGAAAACCTCACCGTCCTACCCAACATCATCACCAATAAACTGCAGGTTCATGAAGAGGATCTCAAAAATTATCTGACCAACCTCTACCAGGCGGATATTATCGGCAAAGAGGATATCAAAGAGCTTTATGCCGTCACCTCCAACCAGATCTATTCGACGCCCTACATCGTTAACCAAACACTCGAAACGTTACATGAACACTTCCCGAAAGTGGTCGATCCTTTCATATTAGTGGATATCGGCGGTGCAACGACCGATATACATTACAGTACCGATCTTGTTGCAGACAATATGGTGCTCGAAACCGGATACGACCGGCTTGTTTTCAAGAAACTGGGCGTTTATAAATCGCGGGAGAGCCTTGTTTTCAGTGCCAAAAACAATGAGTTTGTCTATGAACTCCTCAACTATCTCAACGTCACCGAAAACATCCTCGAAGAGCAGAGCGAACAAGCCACCCGAATCCTGATGCAACTCTCGATCTTTCTGGTGCTTTACAAAGTATCCGCACAACATCCCGGCTACATCACGCTGCGGCTGGAGCGGCTCAAAAGTATCGTCTTTACCGGCGGTATCACCAAAGTACTCAGCGACGAAGAGATCGAAAGCATTATGCACTTTGTCTATAAAAAGATCTTAGGTTATACACAAATCCCGATGCTTGTCGTCGACAAAGTATACGAAATCTGGACCCTACGCTAAAAGGAGCACCCATGTCAGTCAACTGTATCCGAAACCTTCTCGAAGTCTCCAGCCGGACACACGGCGACAAAACCGCCCTCATCCACGGCAACCGAAGCCTCACTTTCGGCGAACTCTTCAAAAAAGTGAACCAGATCGCCCACTATTTCAGCGAACTCGGACTCCCCAAAGGGACGCGCATCGGCATCTACTCCAACAAAAGCATCGAACAGGTCATCGCCATCCTTGCCCTGCTCTCGACCGAGTATATCTTCGTGCCCATCACCCGTTCTCTCAAACCCGAACAGGTGGAGTATATCGTCAACGACTGCAACATCCGGTGTATCATCACCGACAAATCCAAACGTGAAAACATTGCGGCAGCCAACTTCAGCGGCAAAGTGATCACCTACGAGTCGGTGGACAAAGAGAGTGTCTCTTTCGAGGAGATTTACAAATATTACAACGAACACTACGAAGCCAAAATCAAAAGCTTCGACAATGCCGTCATTACCTACAGTTTCGCCGCTTCGGGATTGCCCAAAGGGATTGTCATCACCCACCGCAATCTGATCGACGGCGCCAGAGTCGTGGCACAGTACCTGAAACTCAAAGAGAGCGATATCATCAGCGGCGTACTCTCTTTCAACCTCGACTACGGACTCAACCAGATATTTTGCGCACTCTACAAACGCGCCACACTGGCGATTCACAAACTGGTACTCCCTTCCGACTTCTTCGCCCATCTCATGAAAGACCGTGTCACCGTCCTGCCCGTCATGCCCATCCACATCACACAGATGTTCGACGAAGAGCCGCACCGACTTCCCACCGCGGAACAACTCTCACATGTTCGCATCATCACCTCATCGGGAGGAAAGATAACCGCCAAAATGCTGGAAAATATCGAAATCTATTTCCCCGATGCACAGTTTTTCTCTATGCACGGACTCTCCGAAGCCTTCCGCTCCGCCTACCTCGACCCCAGACAGATCAAAATCCGCCCCACTTCCATCGGCAAAGCGATCCCCGATGTCGAACTCTTTATCATCAATGAAAACGGCGAAGCGTGCAAACCCAGAGAGGTAGGCGAACTCATCCACCGCGGTGCATGCATCTACAAAGGGTACTGGAACAGCCCCGAAGATACGGCTATGCGCTTCAAAAGCATCAAAATTCTCGAAAAAGTGATCAACCTGGAGGGACAACTCACCGACGAAATCGTCGTCGCCAGCGGAGACTACGTTTACAAAGACGAAGAGGATTACATCTATTTCCACTCGCGCAGAGACGACATGATCAAAACCAGCGGCTACCGCGTCAGCCCCGCCGAAATCGAACGTGTAGTGTACGACAATATCGAAGCGATCCAGTCCTGCGCGGTATTCGGCATCGAAAACGAGATGATCGAAGAGGAGATCGTTCTCGTCTACAGCGCCGCCGCGGAAATCCCCCGTAACGAACTGCTCTTTGAACTCAAAAAACATTTACCGAACTATATGATCCCTGCACGTATTGTCTATAAACGAAGCATCCCGCTGCATTTTGGGAAAATTAACAAAGCGGCATTAAAGGAGGAGGTGGAGAAGAGCGGGGAGTAATGACGATGAGAATCTAAACCAAAATTAACTATAATTTTCTAAAATTTTTTTTAGGAGATTATATGAAAAGAGCATACAACTTTGGAGCCGGTCCGTCTGCACTTCCCACTGAGGTTTTGGAAATAGCGCAAAAAGAGTTGCTGGACTATCAGGGCAGCGGTATATCGATCATGGAAGCATCTCACAGATCGAAACTGTATGATGATGTACATCAGAATGCCATACGATTGATCAAAAAATTATATAAACTTCCCGATGATTTCGATGTACTTTTTTTACAGGGTGGTGCGAGTCTGCAATTTGCCATGGTTCCTATGAACCTGTATCAAGGCGGAAAAGCCGAGTATGCCAACACCGGTGCCTGGAGTAAAAAAGCGATCAAAGAGGCTGAAATACAGGGATTGAACTTCGATGTTGTCGCCAGCAGCAGTGAGAGCGGGTTTGACCATATTCCGGAAGTGCATTTCAGTGATGACTGTGACTTCTGTCATATTACATCAAACAACACGATCTACGGAACACAGTATCAGGAATACCCCAAAACCGCCTCCCCGCTTGCCATCGATGCTTCGAGTGATATTTTTTCCAGAGAGGTGGACTGGGAGAGAGTCGATCTTATGTATGCCGGAGCCCAGAAAAATGCCGGACCGTCCGGTCTTACTATCGTGATTATCCGAAAAAACCTGCTCGACAGAGTCCAGGATACCGTACCGACTATGCTCAGATACAAAACCCATGCAGACGCGAACTCCCTCTTCAATACACCGCCGACGTTTGGCATCTATCTTTTAAATCTTATTATGGAGTGGATAGACAACAAAGGCGGCATCGCGAAAATCGATGAAGAGAACCGCAAAAAAGCGAAACTCCTGTACGATGCCATCGACAACAGCAACGGTTTCTACACCGGTCATGCAAGCAAAGAGAGCAGAAGTCTCATGAACGTCTCATTCAACATCAAAGACAAAGATGCCGAGCTCGAAGCAAAACTGCTGGAAGAAGCTGCCAAAGCCGACATGATCGGTCTGAAAGGGCACAGAAGCATCGGCGGGCTGCGCGCCTCTATCTACAATGCGGTTCCGTTTGAAGCGGTAGAAGCACTGGTCAATCTGATGGATGACTTCGCCAAAAGGAATGCGTGATGTTTACCATCCAGACTTTAAATAACATCTCCCAAAACGGACTGAGCAGATTTGGCGACAACTATACGGTATCCGGCGAAGCGGATAACCCGGACGCTATCGTCGTGCGAAGCTTCAAAATGCATGATATGCCATTTGGAGAGAATCTCAAAGCGATCGCGAGAGCCGGTGCGGGCGTCAACAATATTCCTCTGGAGCGATGCACCGAACAGGGAATCGTCGTCTTCAACACACCCGGCGCAAACGCCAATGCGGTCAAAGAGATCGTACTGGCATCCCTCCTCCTTGCTTCACGTGATATCGTCGGCGGTATCGACTGGGTACAGTCTCTGGACAAAGGGGAAAAT
>JALWRO010000138.1 GCA_027080605.1 Campylobacterales bacterium | reverse complement strand
GGTATATCTCTACGGTTAAGAAAAATAATCGTCATGTGTTGGAAGAGTTGAAAAATGTTTTAAGCGGTAATGTTTATTCGCCTGTAGGGTGTGGGTGCTGAATGGTTACATCTTATTAAATAACTCAAATAACATAATGCAAGTGTTAGCCAGCTGACGTTTTAATTTTTATTGTTATGGTATTATTTCGCCATATAAAAGCGTTTGGAGTCAATTTTCATGGTACATATGATCCAAAAAATATTCTATTTCTACCGAGACGGTTTTGCCGGTATGAAACTGGGTAAAAAGTTGTGGCTGCTGGTGGCTATCAAACTGTTTATCCTCTTTGCCGTTATCAAACTGCTTTTTTTCCCTGACATATTACATGAACGTTTCCAAACCGATCAACAACGCAGCAACTATATTTTAAACCAACTCACACAAGGAGAGTAGTATGCAACATATCGACCCCTCTGTGATAGACTGGTCGCGCGCGCAATTCGCGCTGACCGCACTCTATCACTGGATCTTCGTTCCGCTGACGCTGGGACTGACCTTTATCGTCGCTATTATGGAGAGTATCTATGTCAAAACCGGCGACGAATGGTGGAAAAAAACCACCAAATTCTGGATGGGCTTGCTGGCGATCAACTTCGCGATCGGTGTCGCGACGGGTATTATCATGGAGTTCGAATTCGGTACCAACTGGTCGAACTATTCGTGGATCGTGGGCGATATTTTCGGAGCACCGCTGGCGATTGAGGGTATCATGGCTTTTTTCATGGAGTCTACCTTTTTTGCCGTTATGTTTTTCGGCTGGGATAAAGTGAGTAAAAAGATGCACCTGCTTTCAACATGGATGGTGGCGATCGGCTCCAATCTCTCCGCACTCTGGATTCTCGTCGCCAACGGCTGGATGCAGCATCCGGTCGGTATGCACTTCAATCCCGATACCGCCCGAAACGAGATGACCAATTTCTGGGATCTGGTTTTCAACCCCAACGCTTACAGCAAATTTCTGCACACTATCAGCAGCGGCTATGTGTTGGCGGCACTCTTCGTCATATCAATTTCCAGCTGGTATCTGTTAAAAAAACGTGATACCAAATTTGCCCGACGCAGTATTATCGTCGCAGCAAGTTTCGGGCTGGTCGTCTCCCTCTTCAATCTCACGACAGGAGACGATTCCGCCAGACAGGCAGCGCTCCATCAGCCGATGAAACTGGCTGCGATGGAGGGGCTTTACAACGGTAAACAGGGTGCAGGTATCGTCGCGTTCGGTATTCTCAACCCCGATAAAAAACCGGGAGATGACAAAAAAGAGTTTCTCGCAAAATTTGAACTCCCCTACGCACTCTCGCTTTTGAGTTTTCATAAACTCGACTCTTACGTGCCGGGGATCGACCAGCTTGTCTACGGGGACAAGGCACATCATATCATGAGCGCAAAAGAGAAGATCGAAAAAGGGAAAACCGCCGTTGCCGCGCTTGCCGCATACAAAGCGGCGAAAAAAGCCGGCGATACCGAAAAGGAGAAAGCAGCCAGAGCGACATTTGAACAAAACAGCGCCTGGCTGGGATATGGCTACCTGAACGATCCGCTGGATGTCGTACCCAATGTACCGCTTACCTTTTACGCCTTTCATACGATGGTACTTTTCGGCGGCTGGTTTATTATGCTATTTATCCTGATTCTCTACTTTGCGATGACAAATGAACTCAAAGAACGCAGATGGCTACTTTGGGCGGGGCTCTTTACTCTGCCTCTGGGATATATCGCACAGGAGGCGGGATGGATCGTCGCGGAAGTGGGCAGACAGCCGTGGGCGATTCAGGATATGCTGCCCGTCGGTATGGCAACTTCCAATATCGCCACCAGCCCTGTCATGATCACTTTCTGGCTTTTTGCCACCCTGTTTACCGCACTGTTGATCGCGGAAGTGAAGATCATGACCACACAGATCAAAATCGGTCCCGAAGGAGAACACCATGTTTGAAAATATGAGCTACCTGACACTCCAGCACTACTGGTGGTTTCTGATCGCAGTACTGGGTGCGCTTTTTGTCTTCATGAACTTCGTTCAGGGTGGACAAACACTGTTGTATAGCATCGGCAAAACGGAAGAGGAACGGGATCTCATCATCAATTCGCTCGGGCGAAAATGGGAGTTGGGATTTACAACACTGGTGATGTTCGGCGGTGCGCTATTTGCCGCGTTTCCACTCTTTTACGCAACCAGTTTCGGCGGCGCATACTATGTCTGGATGGCGATTCTTTTTTGTTTCATCATTCAGGCGGTCGCTTACGAATACCGCAAAAAACCGGGTAATGTTTTTGGGAAACGTACCTACGAAATCTTTTTGTTCATCAACGGCAGTCTCGGTATCATCCTGATAGGTACGGCGCTGGGGACACTCTTTACCGGCGGCAATTTCATCGTTGACGACATGCACCTCTCCCACTGGACAAAACCTGCCTACGGACTCGAAGCGGTACTCAACCCTTTCAATGTTGCGTTTGGCTTTATGCTCTTTTTCCTTGCACGGGTACAGGCGGCGCTCTACTTCATGAACAACATCGCCGAAGCGGAGATTCAAAGACGCGCGCGTATTGTCGTACGCTATGAAGGATTGATCTTTTTACTGCTTTTTTTGTATGTGGCATATAACATTCTGACGATGACAGGGTTCAACTATGATCCGCAAACCAAAGTCGTCAATCTCGAAGCACTGAAATATCTGCATAACTTCATACAAATGCCCGCCGTCGCACTCTTGCTGATTCTCGGTGTCGTTTTGCTGCTTTGGGGAATGGCGCTGGGTGCATTTACCAAAAGCAGTCGCGGTATCTGGTTCAGCGGTTTGGGTACGGTATCGGTCGTCATCGCCCTCTTTCTGGTACTGGGCTACAACCATACCGCCTACTATCCGTCACTCGTGAACCTGCAAAGTTCGCTGACAATCGAAAATAGTTCCGGCAGTCGCTATACACTCATCGCAATGAGTTATGTCTCGCTGCTGGTACCGTTCGTTCTGGCGTATATCGGCGCCGTCTGGCATGCAATGGACAGAACACCGATCACACCTGACGAGATCCGAAACGATCCGCACCACTATTAACAAAGGAGACTACAATGCAGGAAACATACATAAATACATACCTGGACGCATTGATCTGGTACGGTACATGGCCGGTACTAATTTACCTGGCGTATAGATTCGTTCTACTCAATTTACGCCATCATGCCAAAATGGAACGCCTGGAAGAACTTGAGGCGAGATATGCCAAAGAGCTTGAAGAGAGTGTCATCGAAGAGACACTCTCTTAGGAGACTGTCTGCCAACTAACAGATATTTTTAACAATTTTTTCTATACTCTTTCTATAAAACTATAGAAAAGGGGTATGATGCTCCGGATGCAGATTAAAGAAGAGATAATAAAAAACAGAGAGCGCCTTAAAAAGCTGGGTCCGGGGATTATCACCGGGGGTGCGGGGGATGATCCTGCGGGGATTGTCACCTACACGATCGTCGGGGCTACAACCGGTTTTACCCAACTGTGGCTTTTGCTGCTCTCTACACCGATGATGATTGCCATTCAAAATGCCGTCGCACGTATTGCGATTGTCACCGGTAAAAGTCTGCCGGAGATCACAACTGCTTTCTATTCCAAAAAACTGACCGTCATGATGGTCATGGTACTGGCGATAGCAAATATTCTGACCATCGGTGCCGACCTCAACGGTATTGCCGCGGTACTGCACATCGTGACAGGATACTCGACAATCTATTTTTTGATTCCCATTACGGCACTGATTGTCTGGCTGATCCTCTTTGGGAAATACAAAACCGTCAAAAAAGTACTCATCGCTTTTACCGCGGTGCTTGGTGTCTATATCGTCTCCGCCATACTGGCAGAACCCGATATTTCCAAACTTTTGATCGATACCTTCACTCCCCATATCCAAATGGATTCGGCATGGATCATCGCGGCACTGGGGATGCTGGGTACGACGATCTCCCCTTACCTGCTTTTCTGGCAGGCGGCAGAGGAGAAAGAAGAGAAAAAGAGTGTTGTGCAGGCGGATGAAGTGGGGTTTGACACTATCGTCGGAATGGTTTACTCCAATCTTCTCGCCTACTGTATGATTATTACAGGTGCGCTGATGCTCTACGGTAAAGGGGCAGATATACAGGATGTCACAACACTTTCACTTGCACTCAAACCTGCCGCGGGAGATTTGTCATTTGCACTGTTCAGTCTGGGTATTATCGTTTCGGGACTCCTTGCAATACCGGTGCTTGCCGGTTCAACCGCGTATGCCGTTGCGGATACTTTTTGCTGGCGTGAAGGGATGGACAACAAAGTAAGCGATGCCAAAGGATTTTATTTTGTCTTCGTCGGTGCCCTGATCTTCGGAAATGTCATCGATATGATTCCTTCTATTACCGTAGTCGATGCACTCTACTACTCTCAGGTACTCGACGGCATGCTCATTCCGGTACTCATTGCTATTACCCTGCTAATTTCCAACAACAAAGCAATCATGGACACCTACACTGCCAGCCGTTTTACCAACTTCTTTTCACTCTTTGCGATGGTCGTTACCATCGTTTTAAGCGGTGTCATGGTCTATCAAATGCTCAAAGGATAAGCGTTGAGTTACGAATCAGTCATTCTCATACTCTTTGTCATCGCTTCAGCGGTCGCGATGGTCACAAGACGGCTGAATCTTCCCTATACCATTGCACTAATGGCAGTGGGGCTGATACTCGGTTCCCTGCACCTGCTCAACCCTCCGCACCTGACGCAGGAGCTGCTGTATGCCGTCTTCTTACCGCCACTTATCTTCGAAGCGGCGATCCATCTCAAAGCGGGCGATATGCAAAAAGATATCCTGCCCATCACAACGCTGGTCATTCCCGGTGTGATCCTCTCCATGCTGATCACCGCCGCGGTACTGATCTGGGTCAGTGTGCATTTTACACAGATAGACACCATCACCTGGCCGCTGGGAATTCTTTTCGGTGCGGCAGTCGCGGCAACCGACCCCGTTGCGGTCGTGGCGATCTTTCAAAGATTGGGTGTGCCGAGACGTCTGCGTATTCTGGTAGAGAGTGAAAGTTTGCTCAACGACGGTACTTCCATCGTCGTCTTCATTCTCGCCCTGCACTATCTCCAGGGCGATCTGGGAAATACACGGCAAGTGCTCATCGACTTTTTCAGAATCGTAGGCTTCGGACTGCTGGTGGGAACAACTGTAGGATTGATCACCGCTGTGGTCATGCGACAACTTGACGACGCGATGGTCACCATCACTCTCTCTACTGTCGCTGCATACGGCTCTTTTCTCATCGCCGACAAGCTGGGTGTATCGGGTGTCATGAGTACGGTAGCGGCGGGGCTGCTTGTCGGAAACCGCGGTTTTTCCCAGACACTTTTCCCCTCCATCCGCATCTCAACCGAAACATTCTGGGAATATATCGCCTTTGCCATGAACTCGCTCATCTTTTTGCTAATGGGCTTCGCGATCAACCTGCAAATGCTCTGGGAGCTTTGGCCTATCGTATTGATCGCCTATCTCTCCGTACTGATAGCACGCTTTTTTGTCGTTAACTTCACATGGGCACTCTTCGCTCCGACGCGCCTGAAATTTCCCTACAGCTGGAGTGTCGTACTTTCCTGGGGCGGTTTGAGAGGCGCACTTTCAATGGTTCTGGCACTGAGTATTCCCGACTCACTCGGTTTCAAGGAGGTGATCGTCACCCTCGTTTTCGGTGTCGTTCTGCTCTCTATCTTTATTCAGGGTTTGAGCATGACACCGCTTATGCGCATACTCGGTCTCGCTTCACCGGTCAGTGAACTCAAAGAGTACGAATTGGTCAAAACACAAATTGCCCTTGTTGAAGACACCCTCGATGAAATAGAGCATCTCAAAAAAAGACGCATGCTGCACGCCAAAAGTGCACAAAATCTTAAAGAGGAGTTTTCAATGGAACTCTCTGTATTGCAGAGCAAACTGGATGAACTGGTACCCGACAAAGAAGCGATGCTGACCGAAGAGACTCTGCGCACCAAACGA
>JALWRO010000137.1 GCA_027080605.1 Campylobacterales bacterium | reverse complement strand
GTAGATGAACTGCTCAAACAGTCGGGAACATTTGATGCGCATCAGCAGATCGATGAGAGGGTGATGGACAGCAATGACCTTGAAAAAGAGAGAGGAATCACGATTCTCTCCAAAAATACGGCAATTACGTATAAAGATTATAAAATCAATATTATCGACACTCCGGGTCACGCCGATTTCGGTGGTGAAGTAGAGCGTGTACTGAAAATGGTGGATAGTGTTTTATTGCTGGTCGATGCACAGGAAGGTGTCATGCCGCAAACCAAGTTTGTGGTCAAAAAAGCACTGGAACTGGGACTACGCCCGATTGTGGTGGTAAACAAGATAGACAAACCGGCGGCGGAGCCTGATCGCGTTGTAGATGAAATCTTCGACCTTTTTGTGGCGCTTGATGCAAACGATGAACAGCTGGAGTTCCCGGTTGTCTACGCTGCTGCGAAAAACGGATATGCTAAACTTGATCTCAGCGATCCGGATGAGAATATTCTTCCTATTCTCGATACGATTATCGAACATGTGCCTGCTTCATCCGGAAGTGTGGACAACCCACTGCAACTGCAGGTTTTTACGCTCGATTACGACAACTTTGTCGGGAAAATCGGTATCGCGAGAATCTTCAACGGAAAAATTCGTAAAAACGAGAGTGTGACACTGGTCAAAGCGGATGGTGAAAAAACGAACGGGCGTATTTCCAAACTGATCGGATTCCAAGGACTAGAACGTATCGATATCGATGAAGCGGTCAGTGGCGATATTATTGCGGTAGCCGGATTTGAAACGCTCGATGTCGGAGATACGCTGGCTGATCCGAACAATCCTGTCGCGCTGGATCCTATGCATATTGAAGAGCCGACGATCTCTGTTGTGATGTCTGTCAATGACTCTCCGCTTGCGGGAACGGAAGGAAAATATGTCACTTCCAATAAAATTGCCGAGAGACTCGAATCGGAAATGCAGACCAATATTGCCATGAAATATGAAAGCAGCGGGGAAGGAAGCTTTAAAGTTTCCGGACGCGGGGAGTTGCAGATTACGATTCTGGCGGAAAATATGCGTCGAGAGGGTTTTGAATTTTCTCTGGGACGACCTGAAGTCATTATCAAAGAAGAAAATGGTGTTAAAATGGAACCGTTTGAGCATCTGGTTGTGGATGTTCCGGACGATTTTACCGGTGTGGTGATTGAAAAGCTTGGACGTAAAAAAGCGGAAATGAAGTCGATGACACCGACCGGAGACGGTCAGACAAGAATTGAGTTTGAGATTCCTGCACGCGGCTTGATCGGTTTCAGAAGTCAGTTTTTGACAGATACGAAAGGCGAAGGTGTCATGAACCACTCTTTTCTGGAGTACAGACCGCTGATGAGTGGTATTGAACATCGTATGAACGGTGCGCTTGTTTCGATGGAAAACGGGGAAGCTTCGGGATTTTCTATTTTTAACTTGCAGGAACGAGGTGTGATGTTTATCAAGCCGCAGGATAAAGTGTATGTGGGGATGATTATCGGGGAGCATTCACGCGCAAACGATTTGGATGTTAATCCTATTAAAGGGAAACAGCTTTCTAACGTCCGAAGTTCCGGTGCCGATGAAGCGATCAAACTGGTTCCTCCGAGAATTCCGACACTGGAAAGTGCGCTGGAGTGGATTGAAGATGATGAATTGGTCGAGATTACACCTAAAAACATACGGATCCGTAAAAGATATCTGGATCCAACGGTACGAAAGAGAATGGCAAAGAAGACAAAAGAGTGAAAAAGCTTATGCTGCTCATGAAGTATTTGCCTGTTGTTTTGATGATTCTCCGAAAATTTAAGAAGTAGTGCTATAATAGATGCACTTATTTTTTAAAGGAGAATAAAATATGGAATTAACTGATCTTGTGCAAATGGGTACACAGCTTTTTAAAGAGAAACTGGGCGACCAGGCAGAAAACCTTGATGACAGCTCTGTGATGGATGCGCTCAGCGGCTTGCTTTCAAACGAAGAGGGTGGACTTGATCTAAGCAATATCCTCTCTTCTCTCGGTGACGGTAATATAGGAAGTATTATCTCTTCCTGGGTTGGCAGCGGAGAAAATGAGAGTGTTGACGGAGGAACGCTTGCATCGATTCTGGGCAGTGAAAAAATTTCTGAATTTGCTGAAAAACTGGGACTCGACACCGAGACTGCGGCAGAGAGTTTGTCTGATGTCGTACCGAATATGGTAGATAAAGCGACCGGTGACGGATCGGATATTCTCGATTCACTGGGTGGTGTGGACGGTTTGATGGATATGGCAAAAAACTTTTTTGGCAGTAAATAACAGTATTATCCGGTAATTTAGGAGATTTTTTCTCCTGAATTACTTTTCTCATTAATCTTTTATTAATAATTTTTCTACTTTTTACGATATACTACGGCACAACAAATATAAAAAAATATAATTCAGGAGAATAATAATGGCATTATATGACAGAGATTATGTCAAAAACAGAGCCGGTACACCTGCAAATGAAAGACCGTTTGCAGAAGCATCCGAGGAGGGTGCATACAGTGGTGATCTGGCGACATTTATAAAACAGACATATCAGCTTTTTGCAGGAAGTTTGCTCGTAGGAGCAGCAGGTGCGTATGTAGGAATGGGAATCCCTGCAATACGTGAATATTACTGGGGATTTGTTATTTTGGAATTTGCCCTGATTTTCGGTATCGGATTTGCACGGGCTAAACCGGGACTGAATCTGATCATGCTTTTCGCATTTGCGCTGGTTTCCGGTTTGACTATGTCTGTACTTGTCGGGCACTTTATCAACGCCGGAGCAGGAGGCATCGTTGCCAATGCGCTGATACTGACGACCGTAGCATTTGGCGGGCTTTCCATGTTTGCGATGAATACAGAGCGTGATTTTACGATGATGGGCAAGATGCTCTTCATTACGTTGATTGTGATTATCGTGGCGGGACTGTTAAATGCATTTTGGCTGCACAGCCCATGGATGCAGGTAGGAATCGCATCTATTAGTGCGATTTTGTTTTCTGCATTTATTTTGTATGATACACAAAACATTATACAGGGGAATTACGGTCATCCGGTAGATGGTGCACTGGCACTCTATCTTGATTTTATCAACCTTTTTACATCGTTGCTTCAGATTTTAGGTATCTTCGGAGATGAAGACTGACACCGAGAGGGATTTTCCCCTCTCCGGACTTTATCGACTCATCGACGCCAATCTCAATCGTCTTCGTGAGGGCATCCGCGTACTCGAAGATATCGAACGTTTTATTTATGACAACAAACAACTTTCCCAAAAACTTAAATCTCTCAGACACCGATGCAGAATTAACGCGTATGAACAGTATCTTCATGAACGTGATATTATCGGCGACGTTTTAAAAGAGACAACGGCTTCAGAATCACAACGGGAAAATCTCCAGGCACTGCAACTTTCCAACATGAAACGTGCACAGGAGAGTGCCAGAGTGCTCGAAGAGAGTTTCAAGCTCATAGATACTGAGGAAGCAGAACAGTTTAAACAGATACGTTACGCACTTTATAATATAGAAAAAGAACTCTCTAAGTAAGTTTGCTTTTTCCCCAGCAAAACATCACTTCAAATTCCAGATAGTTAAGTGGGTACGTTTGTATCAGCTTCTTTGTCTGCTGAATATTCAACTTCCTTTTCCCTCCGCTGACACCGCTTTTTTTGATGTAGCGAAATTTGGAAAGATTATCCGGAAACTCTAACCGATATTGTGCCAATTCAGAATGAAAAGTGAAATATTTTTGGAGGTTTTGGGTCAAGATTTCATGAGAAGGTAAAAAACTTTCCATTTCAGTGATTTCATAGATGGTTTGAAATGTACCGTTACAGAAAATAGCAAAAGCAATTTCATCTGTCATAGATGCAATATTTGCAAACAGTTTGTCCAGATTGGAAGCCCATTGAAGGGCGGAGGAGGAAATTACCATATCAAAACTACCCAGTTGTTTCAGTAATGCTTCGTTCTCAAAATCTTCATGAAGCAGCGTAATATGGCTTTTTTTAGGATGCAACGCACACATTTGATCCGCTTTGTCTATACCTGTGAAATGTTCTATTTCCCAGTCAATCAGATGATAAACTGCACCTGAACCGCAGCCGAGATCAAGAATTTTTTGGGGTTTTGATTCGATACCGGAGATAAGTTTTTGAACTACTTTCCTTTGGACAATGTTATATTCACTGTAGCTTTTCGCTCGTCTTGAAAATTCTGAGGTATGGGGAAGGGTTTCTTTATGGAAGCCCGTTTTTTTCGTCATTTAATAGTACTTTTAAATATTCTGGGTATAATCGCACAATTATATCTAAAAAAGGTTTTAAAATATGAGTTCAATCCTTTTGATCATACAATTTGCGCTTGCAGTCGTGTTGACTATTACGATTTTACTGCAAAAAAGTTCCTCTATCGGGTTAGGTGCTTACAGTGGAAGTAATGAGTCCCTGTTTGGTGCAAAAGGACCTGCAGGATTTTTGACGAAACTGACCTTTGGTCTCGGTCTTGCTTTTATCCTAAATACACTGGTACTGGGGTATATTTACAATCATGAACATAAATCATCTATTGTAGATACTATGGAAACAACAAACATTCCTGCACCGGCTTTTCCTGCGACACCTGCAAATACGTCTGCAGCGCCAAGTGCACCGGCAGCACCTGCAAAAAAATAAGGGGAAAAAATGACACTGGACGAGATCTATTCACATCAAAAAGAGTCTAACGAAAAAGCTCTGGCGGTTTTAAAAAGAGATTTTACAACATTGCGAAGCGGTAAAGTTTCGACAACCATTGTGGATAACATTAAAGTAGATTATTATGGTAATCCTACGCCTTTGAATCAGGTTGGATCAGTTCTTGTAACGGATGCGACGACCATTACAATTGCACCGTGGGAAAAAAATCTTTTGCCTGAGATTGAAAAAGCGATACAAAGTGCCAATATTGGTGTAAATCCTAATAATGACGGTGAAGTAATCAAGCTCTTTTTCCCGCCTATGACGGTAGAGCAGCGTCAGGAGAGTGCAAAAAAAGCGAAAGCGATGGGTGAAAAAGCCAAAGTAGCGATCAGAAATATTCGTAAAGATGCGAACAATAAAATTAAGCATCTTGAAAAAGAGAAAGAGATCACCGAAGATGAAAGTAAACGTGCACATGATCAAGTGCAGAAAAACACGGATGAAGCGATTGCCAAAGTAGATCAGACGGTGAAAGAGAAAGAAGCAGAGCTTCTCAAAGTATAAAACTATGGCGATCGATTTAGAAAAAGTTTACAAAGATGCAGGTGCTTTGCTTGAAGGGCACTTCCTTTTAAGCAGCGGCAACCATTCACAGTTCTATCTTCAAAGTGCAAAAGTGCTCGAAGATCCTAAAGTAGCGGAGATACTGGCAAAGGAACTTGCACAGCAAATAAGAGACGCCGGTATCGAAGTAGATACGGTCTGTTCTCCTGCTCTTGGAGGTATCCTTGCCGGTTATGAACTCGCCCGTGCACTTGATGCAAGATTTATTTTCACGGAAAGAGTAGATAAGGTAATGACACTAAGACGTGGTTTTGACGTGAAGAAGGGTGAAAAAACTCTTATTTGTGAAGATATCATCACAACTGCGGGGTCTGCACTTGAAGCGGCAGAAGTTGTTGAAGAGCAGGGTGCAAATGTTGTGGCGTTTGCCGCACTGGCGAATCGTGGTTTTTGTAAAAGAACAGGAAGTGACAAAGCTGCAAAGCCTGAATGCAAACTACCTCATGATATGCCTTTTTTTGCACTTGAGGATTTTGATTTTGAAATTTATGAACCGGAAAATTGTCCGATGTGTAAAGATGGTACTACTGCCTATAAACCGGGAAGCAGAGGAAATTAAATTTCTCTCTTCCTTCTCCTTAATTATTTTATATGATTTGCCGATATTTGTTGAAATAATTCCATAACAAAAAAGGAACATCATGAACATATCGGTAATAGGCACAGGCTATGTAGGACTTGTGACAGGGACATGTTTTGCCGAGATGGGTAACAACGTCATCTGCGTCGATATCGACGAAAAGAAAGTTCAGAATCT
>JALWRO010000136.1:2029-6085 GCA_027080605.1 Campylobacterales bacterium | reverse complement strand
GCCTTATTGCATTCTATAAATAGTTTAGTAGAGAGAGAAAAATTAACATTATTGTTGATAAATTTCGAATAAAATAGACAAGTATCATAACAAGTACGAGGAGAGGAATAAATTATCCTGACGGCTAATTTATTCCTCACGATAGTCGTTAAACTGTAGGAGAATGTAGTGTTTCATAAAAAAGAAGATAATATTTTAAATGGATTAGATTTAGATATTAAACTTTATAGAATTTTTACATTTGAGAGATTTAAAGAACTCATTACATCAAACGAATTGGTTCTAGTAAACCCTGAAAAGTGGGATGATCCATTTGAAAATTTTTTTTTGAAAGCTAATGCCTATGATAGAGAAGGCAATATTGTAGATTTTTCAAACATAAGAGAAATGTGGTACGGTCAATGTTGGACAATAAATAGAGATACGGATGCTATGTGGAGAATCTATAGTCCAAACAAAAATGGAGTTAGAATTTCAACTACTGCAAGGAAACTATTTAATGCAATTTATGATGAAGATGACAAATTTGCTTCATTAAAATATTTTATAGGAAAAGTAAACTATGCAACTAAAGATGAATTAAATACCTTTATGGAGAAAAATAGCTTTTGGAATATTGCTATTGGTGGTCAAAATGATGGATTTGCAAAATTATTGTGTATTAAACGAGAAGCATTCCAGCACGAAAATGAAGTCAGAATTTTGATAAACGAAAATGATGAAGAAAAAAATAAAAACTTGAATGGTTTATATAAAGTTAAAATCGACAAAAATACATTAATAGACGACATTTGTTTAGATCCAAGATTGACTGAAGATGAATATCGGAAAATGGAATTAGAAATCAAAAGCTTATTTTATTCAGGGCCTAAAATTTTTCAATCAGATTTATACAAATTCGATTTACCGCCGATTGATTTGGAGTAAAGTTTAACAAATCATTGGAGAGAAATATTTGACCCTGTGGCTCAAATATTTCTCAACTCAATCGTTACTACTACTTTTTAAATCTTTCCCAATAAACAATAAAACATCTTGACATACCCCACAAAACAATGATATACTTCGGATATACAAACAAGGAGTATGTCATGACTGCTACAATTTCAAAATGGGGTAATTCTCAGGGGTTGAGATTTCCCAAGGATATTATGCAAGAGTTAAATCTAAAAGTTGGCGATAAAGTTGAGATAAAAACGAAAGATGATACGGTTATCATCAAACCTCTAAAAAGAAAAAAAATAGATATAAATGAGTTAGTCAAAAAAATTCCTGATGACTATAAACCTCATGAAGAATTTTCAGATAAAGCTGGTCTTGAAGAATGGTGAAGTATATCCCTGATACTGGAGATATCGTTGCGCTGTCGTTTGACCCTCAAAGCGGACACGAACAGAAAGGAAGAAGACCGGCTCTGATTGTAAGCAATAAAGTTTTTAACAAACATTTAGGACTTGCCTTTGCCTGCCCTATAACAAATACCAAAAGAGATTTTCCCTTTCATATTAAAATTGACAGTAAAAATATAACAGGTTTTATTATGGTTGAACAATTAAAATCTATTGACTATAACTCAAGAAAAATAAAGTTTATTGAAAAAGCGAAAAAAGAGACTTTGGATGAAGTTTTGAGTATCGTTGAGAGTATTTTAGCTGATAACTAAACTTTGAAAAAACATATTCTCCTCTACCCCTCTATCTTTAATACAAAAAACCAAAGATCCAAAGAGGTAGTTTGTTTTTTAAAGAGGATTTCTAACACATGCAATCCTTTTTGTCCTTTGAAAGCAACAAAATTATATGATTTTGTTGCTTTAGATTTACAAAAATGCAAACAGTACCAAACCCTTTCCCCACACCTCATGAAGAACAACTTACATGCGACACCCCCGCAATGTGAAACAGTTCATCCGGTTTTTTCCGATAGTACTTGCGTTCGATCTCTTCGGACTGTTCGGCGTATGGGTCTGTCATAACCTCCAGTAGTTCATGAATCAGGCTGTAGTCTCCCCTCTCGGCTGCCTGGTAGACGGGTACGAGAATCCATTCGCGCAGGGTGTATTTGGGATTGACAGATTTTAGCTGTGCCGAGAGCGCTTCGCGTGCCTCCGGTGTCGCCGCATCTATCGAGCTTCGCCACTTTTCCAGCCACGCACGCCAGCGTTTCATGAGTACTTCATCCTGACTTTTCTCACCGTAAAAACTTTTGGTAAGCGGTGTGACATCTTCCGGTATCGCTGAGAGCTCCCGGAAGAAGATCGTATAGTCGACTGAAGTCTCTATCATGAGTGTCATGAACTCATTAAAGAGTGAAACGTTGAGCTTTTCCCAGCCGAGTTTCTTCGCCCACATGTCAAACATACGTGCCTGCATGATCACGGGAAAATCTTTTTTGATCTTCTCCAGTGTTTCCTGTCTCTCTTTGTCTCCTGTCAAAAGCGGCTCGACTGAACGGCAAAACATCCCGAAGTTGCGCTCTGCGGCTTTGGGTTGGTTGAGAAAGGAGAAGTGTATGCCGCCGCCCGTCCACGGTTGATACCTCGGATCGAACATATCGATAAAGCCGAAAGGTCCGTAATCGAGCGTAAACCCACCCACGGCGCAGTTATCACTGTTAAAATTTCCCTGCGTGTACCCGACGCGAATCCAGTTCGCCACAAGCGAGGTGAGCCGTTTGCGAAACGCTAGCGCGAGTCGTACAACCTTCTCCTCCAGCGGCAGTGCGGCGTCGATCTCTTCGCTGTATTCACGCGCGATGATGTGCAACACCATCTTTTCAAGCTCCTCCATCGCTTTGGGATGCTCTTTTTTACGTGCGCGGCGACCGAAAAGTTCTAGTTGCCCTACCCGCAGAAACGAAGGTGCTACCCGTGTAGTGATCGCCACCGCTTCGTCGATCATCACTTCGGGATCTCTGGAGTAGGAGCCGTTTCGAAACCACGGACGACGGACCGTTTCGGTCGCAGAGGTATAGAGTGTCAATGAGCGCGATGTCGGTACACCAAGCGCGTGCATATGCTCCTGCGCCAGAAATTCACGCACACTCGAACGAAGCACGGCACGACCGTCAGCACCCCGGCAATAGGGTGTTCTTCCGCCGCCTTTGAGCTGCATCTCCCACCGTTTTCCTTTAAAAACTCCCTCAAAGATCGAGATCGCACGCCCGTCGCCGTATCCGTTCCCCGTACGGAAAGGACACTGTTCGTAATATTCTGTACCGTAAATAGAAAGCGCGTACCCAGTCGCCCAGCCGAGACGACGCAACGGTTCGGGCAAATGTGAGGTATCCCCGCTGAACATGCGCATGAAAGGTTCTGAGGTTGCCAGTGCATCGGAAAGACCGAGTTCATGAAAAAAAGCTTTGCTATGGGCGACATATTCGGGGTTTTCGATGGGTGTCGGCTTGACCGGAACATAGTGACCGCTGAAAACCTCTCTGGGATCATGATCGACACCGTTTTCGGTCGCCTGCGGATCGGCGCTCAGGCTTTCGACCAGTGAATAGTCTGCAAATTTTGCAAGATCTTCGAGGTTTTCTATTTCCGGTGTGGCAGCTTGTGTAATGTTCCCGGTACTTTTCATGAAGTGTTCCTTTTTAAACAGGAGTTATTTTATCTTATTTTACCCTATTGCATATAAAAATGCGTGCAGCCGGTCGGTTTATAAGATGCACTGGCGCATATTATCTTATCGGAATAGCTTTTTCGGTATAATTTTTGCTGTTTATTCTGTAAAAAAAGGCAATATTTTGAAAAGACTTTTTCTCCTGTTTCTGTTGCCGCTGACACTTTTTGCAACGACACTTCATGAACATAAAATCAAAGAGATCCTTCACCGGAAATTTCAGGCGACCTATCCGCAGATGCAGATAAATGCTGTTCATGTAAACGCTGTTTCCACGCTGCCGAAACGTTTGACGGACTATCGGGTGACGGCGGTGGCTCTCGGCCGCCTTCTTCTGTGGATCATGGGGCACGCATTCGGAATTGACCGGAGCGAGAGGCGCCAGCTTCTCGTGTGGTTCCTTTATGGTCTGGCTGTCGCCTGGGGCTGGGTG
>JALWRO010000136.1:0-2019 GCA_027080605.1 Campylobacterales bacterium | reverse complement strand
GTGCAAAGGGGAGCGTGATGGTGACGTTTGCCAAAGGGGAGAAGGTACGCAAAACCTACTACAAATATAAAATCGACGCGACGATTCCGCTTTACAAGAGCAACACGAACATTCCGAAGGGGCGTACGATCACGCCGGATGTCGCAGTACTGACGGAGATTCCTTTTACGACGCTTTACCACAAACCTCTCGGAGATGCTGACTTCTACCACTATGCGGCAAAGCGGCGTATCAAGGAGGGGGATGTACTCTCTTTCGAAAAAGTCTCCCGCGCTACGGATATTCAGCGCAACGAAAAAGTGACCGCGATCATCCGTGAGGGTGCGCTTCAGCTGCAGTTTGAAGCCAAGGCGATGCAAAGCGGCAATGTCGGGGATATCATCAAAATCAAAAAAGATTACAAAAAGAGTTTCAAGGCGCGTATCATCTCCAATACCACCGTAGAAGTGGTCGAATGAGACTCATCGTCGCGATCACCGGTGCCAGTGGTGTAGGTCTGGGGAAACGGTTCATCGAGGCGTTGCCCGAAGAGATCGATACCTACCTCATCCTCTCCGACAATGCAAAAACCGTTTTTGCCAAAGAGCAGCACCTTACTCTGCTCGACAACAGCGACATCGCCGCACCGGTTGCTTCCGGCTCTTTTCGCTGTGACGCGATGGCGATTATCCCCACTTCCATGAATACTCTCGCCAAAATCGCTTGCGGTATCAGCGACAATCTCACCACCCGCGCGGCGAGTGTGCAGATCAAAGAGCAGCGTAAACTGCTCCTCGCCCCCCGGGAGATGCCCTTTTCACCCATTTCTCTGGAAAATATGCTAAAATTATCCCGTATCGGGGTGGTCATCGCCCCGCCGGTTCCCGGCTACTACGCCGACGTGCATACACTTGAAGATATGGAGGATTTCATGATCGGCAAATGGTTTGATTTGCTGGGGATCGAACATAACTTATTTCAACGATGGGGAGAGGAGAGATGAAAGAGAAAATTGCCCTCTATCCGGGTACTTTCGACCCGATAACCAACGGGCATATCGATATTATCGAGCGTGCTGGGACTATTTTTGACGGAGTAATCGTCGCAGTGGCGGAGTCGAGCGCCAAAAAGCCGATGTTTTCCCTGAAAAAACGAAAAAAGCTGATCGAACTGGCGACGGCGCACTGTGAAAACATTACGATCGTCAGTTTCGACACCCTGCTGGTCGATCTGGCAAAAGAGATGGGCACCAATCTGATCGTACGCGGATTGCGTGCGGTGAGTGATTTTGAGTATGAGTTGCAGATGGGCTACGCCAACGCATCGCTGGATCCGAATATTGAGACGATCTACCTCATGCCCAACCTGCCCAACGCATTTATCAGCTCTTCGGTGGTGCGCACCATTCTCCACCACGGCGGCGATATTTCCCATCTGGTGCCGAAATCCATACTGCCGCTTCTGGGCGAGGATGCCGATGTACTTGATATTTGAGGGAGTCGATACTTCCGGCAAAAGTACGCAGGTCGCGCTGCTGAAAGAGGCGTATCCTGACGCTGTCGTTACCAAAGAGCCGGGCGGTACGAAACTGGGCGGCAAACTGCGGGAGATGATACTTCATGAAGGGGTACAAAACCACAAAACGGAGCTTTTTCTCTTTCTGGCAGATCGAGCGGAGCACTTTCATGAAGTGATTGCTCCCAACCGTGACAAGTTGATAATCAGCGACAGGGGGTTTATTTCCGGTATCGCTTACGCACTGGCAAACCATCCGGAATATGACCTCGATTTTCTGCTGAAACTGAACCGTTTCGCACTCGACGACACCCTTCCCGATCTGGTGATTTTGCTGCAAACAAACGAGCAACTCATCAAAGCGCGAATGGGTGAAAAAAGTGAAGATATGATCGAAAAACGGGGAATCGGCTATCTGCTGAAAGTTCAGCAAAATATGGTCGATATCTTAAAGAAATTAAATATAAAATACGCCATTTACGATGCTTCCGAACCTGTCGAACGCATCCATCAAAACATCAAAGG
>JALWRO010000135.1:3942-6115 GCA_027080605.1 Campylobacterales bacterium | reverse complement strand
GTCGATGCCCCCGTTGAAACATTTGATAATATCCAGCAACAGTGTCGAATTTCCTTCAAAAACCCCTTTTGCAGAAGGCTGGTCACTCATGGATGCGGGGTCTCCGGTCAAAGCCAGAATCGCGCGAATATCGAACTCATTGGCACCAAGCAGCCCCGACTGAAGAGCAATTTTATTGCGGTCGCGCATGGTCACGGTGGCAAGTGCAGGCTTTTTGAATGTCTCCTGGATTTTCAGAGAGGCAAACATGGCACTGTATTTCATCTTCGCCAGCGGTGAATCGGTGACGCTGAAACCGTCCACCTTTTTGTGCAACCCCAGCGTCTTGATCCGGTCAATCACAGGCTGAAATACCGCGGAGTGTTTCGGTGTGGTTTCGAGTGTCAAAAAGGTATCATTGCGGAGTTTATCGATAAAGGTTTCAAACATGTACTGTAACTTTTCTATAGTTTTTTATTTAATTTGATATTATATCGAAAAAATTTAAAGGTACTATCTTCATGAAACTATGTGTATTTGATTTCGATTCTACACTGATGGACGGCGAAACGATCGACTTCCTGGCAAAACCGCTGGGGCTGGAAGAGAAAATTGCGGAAATCACCGAACGCACGATGCAGGGAGAACTCGACTTTTTCGAGAGTCTAACCACCCGTGTGACACTGCTGAGAGGTCTGGAGGAGAAGAAAGTCAATGAGATCTGCCACAACCTTCCCTTTATGCCGGGTGCGAAAGAGACCATTGCCGAACTCAAAAAGAGAGGCTACACCGTCGTTGTTTTCAGCGGAGGATTCCGCAACGCGACATCCCACGCCAGAGATATTCTCGGATTCGACGCGGACTTTTCCAACATACTGCATGTCAGAGAGGGTGTACTGAGCGGTCTGGTCGGCGGAGAGATGATGTTCGACCACTCCAAAGGAGATATGCTCCAGCGTGTACAGGCACTGCTGGGCATCAGCGAAGCGGAAACGGTTGCGGTCGGCGACGGCGCCAATGACCGCTCTATGTTCGCCCATGCCGCGAAACGTGTCGCGTTCTGTGCCAAAGATATCCTCAAAAAAGAGGCAAATATTGTCATCGATACCAAAGATTTAACCCAACTGTTAGGAGAGATATAATGTACATTGAAAAAGGAAAATTTTCACTCTGGTGTGATTTTGTCGAGAGAGAGTTTCTCGAAACAGGCTTTAAAAAACTACTCAACGAGAAGATCGTCAACGGCGCTACCAGCAATCCCGCCATCTTTAAAAACGCCTTTCTCTCCTCTCCCGCCTATCATGAAGATATTGCAAAGTTAAAGGGAGAAAATCCCAAAACCGTTTACGAGATACTCGCGGTAAAAGATATTCAGACTTCTGCCGATTTACTGTCAGACCTTTACGAAAAGGGAGATGACGGTTTTATCAGCATCGAAGTTGATCCGTCACTTTGTGACGACACGGAAGGCACGGTTCATGAAGGCGTACGGTTATTCAACGCCATCCACCGCCCCAATGTCATGATCAAAGTGCCGGCAACCGATGCGGGTTATGCGGCGATGCAGGAGTTGATGAGCAGAGGCGTCAATGTCAACGCGACCCTGATTTTTTCACCCGATCAGGCGAAAAACTGCATGGAAGCGTTTGCACAGGGAAGCAGCGCATTTGCCGATCTCAATCCCCAAAAACCGCTGCCGAAAGCTGTCATCAGTATTTTTGTCAGCAGATTTGACCGCAAAATGGATGCCCTCTTTCTCGAAAAAGAGATTCCCACAGCACTGCTGGGCATCTACAATGCGACCAAAATCTACCATGACATCCAAAAGTGGGCGCTGCCCAATGTCAGAGCACTCTTTGCCAGCACCGGTGTCAAAGGCAACGATCTGCCAAAAGCGTACTATGTGACGGAACTGCTCTATGCGAACAGTATCAACACAGCACCGCTTGAGACGATCGACGCTTTTGTACAGACAGGTATCAAAGAGACCAGAGCGCCGATAGAACAAGAGGTAATCGATAACTTTTTCCTTCTCTTACAAGAGAAAAATATCGACATAAAAGCAGTTTACGACTCCCTGCTTGAAGAGGGTCTGGACGCTTTTAAAATAGCATTTAAAGAGATTTTGGAAGAACTCGAAAAAGGATAGCACCTTATGGTAACAAACAGAGATTTGCGTAGTGAAAAATATGTC
>JALWRO010000135.1:0-3932 GCA_027080605.1 Campylobacterales bacterium | reverse complement strand
TCGATGTGCAGCAACTCGACTTTAAAATGCTGGAGAAGCTGAAATTTTATCTCAGCGGATTAATCAAACACGGCGGCAGTGACCTCCACCTCAAAAGCGGTGCGGTGTTCAGAGGGCGTATCAACGGTGAAATGATGCCCCTCTCCAATGAAGTGCTGACACATGAAGACGGTATTCAGCTGGCGAAAGAGGTATTGCGCAGCCGCTTTGCCGAACTTGTCGATCAGAAGAGTGTCGATTTCAACTTCAAACTGAACGAAGAGTACCGTTTTCGCGGCAATATGTTTTTCCAGACAGAAGGTGTCTCTGCCGTTTTTCGTGTCATTCCCGTCAAAATCCCTTCGATGGATGAGTTGAAACTTCCCGCAAGCATTCGCAAACTGACCGATCTCAAACGCGGTCTCGTACTGGTTACTGGACCTACCGGAAGCGGTAAATCGACCACCCTCGCCTCTATCATCGATGAAGTGAACAAAACTTCCCGCAAACATATCATCACTATCGAAGATCCGATCGAATTTGTCTACAAAGACAAACAGTCTCTGGTCAATCAACGTGCTATCGGACAGGATGCCCTCGACTTTTCCACCGCACTGCGCGCCGCGCTGCGTGAAGATCCGGATATCATCCTCGTGGGTGAGATGCGTGATATGGAAACTATCGAAACCGCTATGCACGCGGCGGAGACCGGTCACCTCGTACTCTCCACACTGCATACCCTCGATGCCAAAGATACCATCAACCGTATTATCGGTATGTTTCCCGGAAATGAACAGAATAAAATCCGTATGTCCCTGGCGGCAACACTCCAGGGAGTTCTTTCGCAACGACTTGTCAAAACCAAAGACGGTAAACGAGCCGCGGCAATCGAAATTCTCTTCCGAAACGCCCGTATCGAATCACTTATCGCCGACGGACGCGACAGTGAAATCACTGACGCCATCGCAGAGGGAAAAGATATATACGGTATGCAGACTTTCGATCAGGCACTGCTGGATCTCTACTCCAGAGGACTCATCGACGAAAACGAAGCGCTGGTCAATGCATCCAACAGAGGCGACCTGAAAATGCAACTGGACAACTACAACCATAAAAACCATTTTGAAGAGAGTCTCGAAGACTCGATGATCGACCTGAAAATCGAAGCACCGGCTTAATCACCACGCCAGACAGAGGTGTAGCTAATGCGACACTTCCGAAAACAAACGCCGTTAAAGGGGGTTTTCAGGTATTTTTGCCTATAATCGCCCCCTTAATTTCAAATAAAGTAAAGGACAACAATGTTAGAAGGTATCGTTAGAGATAGTATCGGTAAAAAAGCGACAAAAGCTTTGAGACGAGATGGTTATCTAATCGCCAACATTTATGCAAAGGGGATGGATAATATCAACGCAGCATTTAAATCAAACGAATTTATCAAAGCTGTAAGAAACAAAGAGACACTGGCATTCCCTGTCAAAGTTGGTGATCAGGAGCTGAAAGTGGTTATTCAGGAGTATCAAAAAGATCCTGTCACTATGCAACTGCTTCATGTCGATCTTCGTGTCGTTCAAGACGATGTTGTTTCAAAATATCTTGTACCGGTCAAAGCGGTAGGAACACCGAAAGGTCTGAAAAACAAAGGTGTACTCATCTACTCCAAAAAGAGACTGCTGGTCAAATGTGCGGGTAAAGATCTTCCCAATGCATTTGAACTGGATGTTACAGATCTTGATGTTGGAGACTCTGTACTCGTAAGAGATATCGACGTTCCTGAAAATGTCAAAATCATGGAAGCTGACAGAGTTTCTGTTGTTGGTGTCATCAAAGCGAAATAAAACCATTTCATGACACTGATCGTCGGCTTAGGCAACCCCACCGACAAATACCGACACAATCGCCACAATGTCGGTTTTATGGTCATCGATAAACTTATCGGTGACCTTTCTCCCGTTAACGTCACCAAAGCCACTTTCAAAGGTGCGCTGTACAAATCCGGTTCTCTTTTTCTACTCAAACCGCTTACTTTCATGAATCTCTCCGGAGAGAGTGTGCTCGCTGTATCGCGATACTATAAAATCTCGCGTATTATCGTCGTTCATGACGAACTCGATATCGAACTGGGACGTATCAAATTCAAACACGGCGGCAGCAGCGGAGGACACAACGGACTCAAATCGATCGACGCTCTGGTCGGAAACGACTATGATCGCATACGCATCGGCATCTCCCGACCGCCACAGGGGAGAGATGTGATCAAACACGTACTCAGCGATTTTTCCAAAGAGGAACTTCCCTGTGTGGGAAAGGTAGTGGATAAAGCGGCGGAAATCGCGCTGGAACTGGCAAAAACAGATATCAAAACCATTCAAAACAAATACCCTGCAAAAACGAACTACTGCACATGAAACTAAACCATCTGCTGCTCTACCAGACATTTCTCTCCAGACTCTACTTTAAAAAAATTCTGGTGCTTTTTGTCGCATTTGAACTCTTTTTCGTCGGTTTCGATCTGCTCAAAAATTTTAAAAAACTGCCCGACTCCGCCAACCTTCAGATTCTCTATACGGTCAATAAATTTTTGGAATTTATCAATTTCACCATTCCGCTGACGCTGGTTTTCGCCCTTTTGATGGCGATGCTGCAGATCATCAAAAGCAATGAACTGGTCACACTCTATGCGCTGGGAGTCAGCAAAACACGGGTCGCCAAACCGTTTATCGCTATTGCCGCGGGGATTACACTCTTTTACATTTTGCTCAATACCCTCCCCTACTTCACCCAAACCCATGAAACGGCATACAACATCCGCAAAAGAGGCACCGTCAGCGCAATCAGCTCCTCTATGTTTATCAAGTCAGGCAAAGATTATGCCTATATCGAAAGCCTGAATCCTCATGAAAAGACGGGTACCGGTATGAAAATTTTCAAAACAGACGGAATCCGACTCAAAGAGGTGATTGAAGCAAAACAGGGCAAATTTATCAAAGATCACTGGGAACTGAAAGATATTACCCTCTATGATATTCCCGAAACCAACGGTAGCAGCCCGACCGATGCAAAACTGCAAATCAAACAGTACAGATCCAAAGGGGTGTTGTACGGCTTCACCCCAAGAATCATCGATACACTCTTCCAGACAAGCCCCAAACTGACGATTCAAGACTCTTTTGCCGCAATGGAACTACTAAAGAGACAAGGGCTAAGAACAGATAAAATCCGCGCCAATCTCTATATGATGACCATATTTCCGCTTTTCGCGCCGATCGTCGTGTTCGGTCTCTTTTTCCTCTTTCCCGCACAGCACCGGGGAGCGAACCTCTCGTTGCTGACAACATTTGTCATTTTCGGTACGCTGGTGCTCTGGGGCATTACCTTTACACTGAGTAAAATTGCAGCCAACGGCGCACTCTCACCGGAAGCGGGTATTTTGCTGCCGATCTTTCTGATGGCACTCGGATCATGGTATATTTACCGCAAATACAAATAAGATCATTACTGTACCTGTAAATATACAAAAAATTTTAGATATGCCCTTAAACCTTTTTAGGTAAAATACGCCAAAAACAAGGTACTTCATGATCAATTTTCAAGCACTCGCGGAGAAATACGACACGCCGTTATATCTGTACGATTTTGATTATCTCACAGCACAATATACCAAACTCAAAGAGGCGTTTCGCGCCAAAAAATCACTCATCTGCTACGCCGTTAAAGCAAACTCCAATCTCTCGGTCATCAAACATTTCGGTGATCTGGGTGCCGGTTGCGACTGTGTCTCTATCGGAGAAGTCAAACGTGCACTCTACGCCGGGGTGCCCAACTACAAAATCATCTTCAGCGGCGTCGGCAAACGCGACGAAGAGATCACAGAGGCGCTCGAAACAGACCTTTTGCTGACCAACGTCGAGCGTGCAGCGGAACTCAACCGCGCGGACGCTCAGGCGGCGGAA
>JALWRO010000134.1 GCA_027080605.1 Campylobacterales bacterium | reverse complement strand
ATGAGAAACCGCTGCTCGTGGAAGTCGGTTTCGGCAGCGGCAGACACTTGCTCTATCAGGCGAAAACCAATCCGGACAAGCTGGTAATCGGCATAGAGATTCATCGTCCCTCCATCGAACAGGTCATCAAGCAGTGCAAACTTCAGGGACTCGACAATGTCCTGATCGCCGCATTCGATGCGCGTATTTTTATGCAGCTTTTAGACTCCAACAGCGTCGAAAAGATTTTCGTACATTTTCCTGTTCCGTGGGATAAAAAGCCGCACCGCCGTGTCATTTCCGAAGCGTTTGTCGAAGAGTCCATTCGGGTACTGCAAAAAGATGGCACGCTGGAACTGCGTACAGACAGTGAAAACTATTTTGCCTATGCTTTTGAAACCTTCAACGCCCTCAACCGTTACGATCTGCATATCAGGAAAAATCATGCACTTCCCGTGAGCAGCAAATATGAAGATCGCTGGCGGAGACAAGAGAAAAATATTTACGATCTTATTTTAACCAATGAAGAGATTTCAGAAGAAAAGCAGGCAATCGCGTCTCTGGTTTTTGAAGAGAATATCCCCTTCTCCGTTGCAAAAGCGAAGTTTCAAAATATCACTATACGGGGGGAAGAGTACTTCGTCCACTTTGAAGAGATTTATGAAATCGATGAAAAAAGCGGTCTGATCAAGCTATCGATGGGAGCATATGAAAAACCCGAACATAAGTTTTTACTTTTTAATGAAAATAAGCTACAATATTTTCCAAAGCACACCATATCGATCAACCAAAATATACAATCACATACGTTAATAAAAGAGTATTTTCATGTCTAAGATTATTCAGGCCACCGACCTTCAGCTTGCCTATAAAAAGAATGAACCGGTCATCAAAAACACCAACTTCGCCGTCGAAGCCAAAGACTTTGTCTTTCTGACAGGAAAGAGCGGAAGCGGCAAGTCGACATTTCTCAAATCACTTTACGGAGAACTGCCTGTAAGTAGCGGAAAACTCAATGTCTGCGGTTTCGATCTGGAGTCGATCAACCATAAAAAACTCAATCTCCTGCGCAAACATATCGGCGTTATTTTCCAGGATTACAAACTCATCAACGAATGGACCGTTGAAAAAAATGTCATGCTACCCCTCATGATCGCCGGCTATTCCAAACAAGTGTGTCAAATGCAGGCGCAAAAACTGCTCAAACATGTCAAACTCTCCCATAAAGTGGAAAAATACCCGCTGGAACTGAGCGGTGGAGAACAACAAAGAGTCGCAATGGCAAGGGCGCTGGCACACAACCCGGTACTGATCATTGCAGACGAACCGACGGGAAACCTGGACGACTACTCCTCGGAAGTGATCTGGAACCTGCTCAAGAGCGTCCGCCAGCATATCGGCAGCACAATCATCGTCGCAACACACAGAATTCCCCAGACACTCGGCATAGATTACAAACAGTACTTTTTAGACGAAGGAAATATTTATGCAGTCTCTTAAAAATCATCTCTCCTTTATCGTTCCACTCTTTATACTGCTTTTCAGTATTCAGTTTTCCACGATGCTCAACCGCGCCGTTGCAAACTACGAGTCAAAACTTGCGGGAGATTATACAATCATCGCCATTACCCAAAAACCGTTTCCCAAAGAGATTCAGAAGGTTGTTCCGCAAATCGGTAAAATTGAGGAGATTCCCAAAGAGCGATATATCAAACAACTGCAAAAAGATATTTCCAAAACCGATCTGGTTTATCTGAAAGCGAGCCTGCCCAGATTTTACTCTATCAAACTCAAATCTTTTCCTTCCAGAGAAGAGTTGCAGCACCTCACACAAAAACTGAAAAAGATTCCCGGTGTCCAGAAAGTTGAAACCTACAAACGGACCTTCAACAAACTGCAACAGTTTTTGCATCTGGCAAAAACCGCTTCGCTTATCTTTACCGTTTTTATCTCCCTTATCGCCATTTTGCTGATCATCAAACAGATGGAGATCTGGACGCTGCAACACAGCCAGCGTATGTACATCATGGGGCTTTTCGGTGCGCCCTACTGGATGAAGAGTGCATCGCTCTACAAATCTGTTGTCATCGATGCCGTCATCGCCTCTTTTCTGGTCGGTTTTACCTTCTTGATCATTCCCAATTCCGCCAATTTTACCTCTATTTACAGAGATCTGGGTATCGACCTGCGGAATTTCCACTTTTTTGCGGATGTCGGAAGACTGCTACTTATTTCTCTGGTCATTTCCGTGATTTCCGTAACCATCATTATTCTGAAAAACAAACAGAGATAAGAGAATAAAATGCCGGGTCGTTTTACACTATTGCTACTCTTTTTTATTGCCTGCGCAGATGCCGCAATCAATGAGAAAATAGCTAAAACAGAATCTCAGCTCCATACCAAAACAGTACAGGAGAAGGAGATTTCCAGAAGGATCGGACAACTTGCCAAAGAGATCACAGAGCAGAGTAACAAACTGGTTTCCCTCAAACAGGAGATCACTGCCAGCGAAGCGAATATCAAACAACTCAAAAGCAAACTAAATCTCAAAAGCGACAAATTGCGAAAGCTGCAAGCCCTTTACAAAAAACTGAAAAAGAGAGAAGACGAAGTCAACCGCAAACTAAGCGCACTGCTCTCCCGGGAAATTGTCCTCGATATGCTCTCAGGCAGTGATGATACCGACAATGTCAGCACACTGTTCGAGCAAAACAGCGAACAGCTGGTGCAAAAAGAGGTATTGCGCAACTACCGGAAACTGCTCAAAGACAAATTTGCAAAAACCAAAAGAGAGTTTGAAAAGATCCAGAAAAACCGCATGCTGATTCAAACTGAACTCGAAAAGACACACAGCAGACTCAACAAGCTTGAAAAAGCGCAAAACCGACTCAAACGACTGCAAAATCTGCAGGCTGCTACGGTACAAAATCTGCGTAAAAAGAAAAAAACCTATCTTGCCAAACTCGCCCGTATTCGCAAAGAGCGTCAGAACCTTTCCCAGACCCTCAATAAGTTGCATATTACACAAAAAAAGCTGGAACAGACACGCATCAAACCTGCCACAACCGGTAATATCAAAGTTCGGCAAATCGGCTCTTCCTATCAAAAAGGGAGCATTGCACGATATCGCGGCAAAAAGACTATCGCCCCGCTGAAAGCGTACAGTGTCGAGCAAAAATTCGGCACCTTTGTCGATCCGATCTACAAAATCAAAATTTTCAACGAATCGGTCACACTCAAACCCAAAACACCCAATGCCGTCGTACGCAACATCCTCCCTGGCAGGGTGGTTTACGCCTCAAAAGTACCGATGCTTGATTATGTCGTCATTGTCGAACATCCCGGCAAACTGCATACAATTTACGCACATCTCAGTAAGTTGGCGCCGACCATTAAAGTAGGACGAAAAATCAAAAAAGCCTATGCACTCGGACGTGTCGACAACGCACTCAAATTTGAAGTGACCCAGCAGGAAAAGCATATCAATCCGATGGAACTGATCCGCTGAAAAAGAGTCGATTAATCCCTTATTTACAGTACTTTAATATAGTTCTTATGAACTTTCAGTAAAATACAAAGAAATTTTGGGGACATATGGTGAGAAAAAGAGTATTAGTTAAATTTTCAGGTGAAGCACTTTCAGGTAGTGAGGGATACGGTATCGATACCGGCATACTCAAATATATTGCTGATGAAATCGAAAATCTGATCCGAAACAATATCGAAGTCGGTATTGTCATCGGCGGCGGAAATATTATCCGCGGTGTCACCGCTGCGCAGGACGGTATTATCAAAAGAACCAGCGGTGACTATATGGGGATGCTCGCAACGGTCATCAATGCAGTCGCAATGCAGGAGGCGCTGGAACACAACGGTCTCTACGCAAGGGTACAGAGCGCAATCAAAATGGAACAGATCTGCGAAACATTTATCGTCAGACGCGCCAAGCGCCACCTGGAAAAGGGGCGTGTCGTCATTTTTGCCGCCGGCACGGGAAATCCCTTTTTCACAACCGACACTGCCGCAACATTGCGTGCTGTCGAAATCGGCGCTTCGATGATTATCAAAGCGACCAAAGTCAACGGTGTCTATGACAAAGATCCGAATAAATATGCTGATGCGAAAAAACTCGATGTACTAAGCTACGATCAGGCACTTCATGATCATATCAAAGTGATGGATGACACCTCTATCGCGCTGGCAAAAGACAATGCCCTGCCGATTGTCGTGTGCAATATGTTCGAGCCGGGCAACCTGCTGCGTATTGTCAACGGAGATATGGCAAACTGTTCTATCGTACAAAACCAATAACAAAAGACTAAAGGAAAAAATATATGAGACTTGAAAAAGTGATTGCAACCGCACTGAAAAATGCACAGGATGACCATTATGTACTCTCTCTGATGGTTGCAAAACGTGCGAACGAATTGTCAGAAGGTGCAGAACCGCTGATAAAAGCGGACAAAAATATTCAGAAATTGACCGATATCGCACTTCAGGAGATTGCTGAAGGATTGATCACACTCGACAGAATCATCGAAGAGTAATCGGGTTTCTCCTTGATCAAATTTATAGAGCATGTTCAGCATATTACTTCGGTAGCAGAGGCGACTGAACTGCTTTATAGTTTCAACGACCATCCCTCCGTTAAAGAGGCTGTCGCATTTGCCGACCGCTATCACCACGACCAGAGACGTAAAAGCGGTGAACCCTACATTATCCATCCGATACTTGTCGCGGCTATCACTGCATTTGTGGGTGGCGACGATGAGATGGTCGTTGCCGCACTGCTTCATGATGTCATCGAAGATACCCACTGCGACATCAGCGAAATCGAAGAACACTTTTCCAAACCGGTTGCCGGACTCGTAGAGGGGTTGACGAAAATTACGGAGATCAGGGATGAAGAACTCATCCCTTCCACTTCCGACGAAAAACTGATTACCTCGGCACTCTCTTTCAGGAAAATGTTGATCGCTTCGATCGATGATGTCCGTGTACTGGTCATCAAACTGTGTGACCGCCTGCACAATATGCTGACCCTACAGGCACTCACACCCGAAAAACAGAAACGTATTTCTGAAGAGACATTGGTCGTGTATGTACCGATTGCCCACAGGCTGGGTATCGCCACTATCAAAAACACGCTCGAAGATCTCAGTTTTTATTACCTGTTTCCGGAAGAGTACCATAAAATCAACGACTATCTGCAGCAAAACGAGCAGCGTTTTTTGCTGGAGTTGAACAACTTCATTTCCAAAGTCAAAACTCTGATGCTCAAAAACGGTTTTATCGACGGTGAATTTGAAATCAACAAACGTATCAAACACCCCTACTCCATCTACATGAAGATGCAACGCAAAGGTGTCTCCATCGAAGAGGTGCTCGATTTGATGGCAATCCGTATTCTGGTTCAGAACCCACTCGACTGCTACAAAGTTCTGGGTATCCTGCACCAAAATTTCAAACCGCTGATCTCACGATTCAAAGATTATATTGCCGTACCCAAAGACAACGGCTATCAAACGATCCATACCACCGTTTTCAGCGACTCTTCCATCTTCGAAACACAGATACGTACATTCGACATGCACAAAACGGCAGAATTCGGAGTCGCTTCCCACTGGAAATACAAAGGTCATGAAGGGCTTTCGCCCAAGCTGGCATGGCTCAACGACCTGCGCACACAAAGTGAAATCGGCGAAAATATCGAACATATGTACCAGCTGGCAAAAGATGACCTCTACAGTGCAGACATCTCCGTCTACTCTCCCAAAGGAGACGTTTTCAATCTGCCGCTCGGTGCAACGGCGCTTGACTTTGCCTATGCCGTACATACGGAGATCGGCGACCATACCAAAGCTGCCTATATCAACAAAAAACGTGTGCCGCTTCTGACCGAACTGAAAAACGGCGATATCATACGTATCGAACTCTCACCCGAGCCGGTACTACGCTGCTCCTGGATTGAGCAAGTCAAAACAGCCAAAGCAAAAAATGCGATGCGCCTCAACTGCAACCATAAACGCAAAGAGCTGGACAAACTGACCGCCGTCAATATCCTGCTAGGGGTTTTCAACCTCCCGTTTACAACACTCAAACCGTTCCTCGACCGCACCGATGCCTGCAAAAATATCCATAAAGCGGCATCCGATCCACAATATCTGCAGGAAAACATCTAT